>NZ_JABBJJ010000017.1 GCF_012933655.1 Pyxidicoccus fallax
GGATGGGGATGTGGACCTCGATGGGGAGGTGGGATTGGGAGAACCTGGGCGAGGTGACGCTCCGCGAGTCGGCGGCGGCGCTGGCCGGGCGCGGCTACGGCCACGTGCGTGCCGAGGAGCTGGCGAGGGCGGGGGGCATGTCGGTGGGCAGCTTCTACCGGCGCTATGGCAGCAAGGCGGGCTTCGCGCGGGAGGTGCGCCAGTGGGCCGAGACCGAACTCTGCCGCATCGCACGCGTGGACTTCGAGCTGGCGCCGGAGCAGCCGGAGCGCAGCTTTCGCGAGGTCTTCGACAGCTTCTGGGAGGACCTGGCGTGGTGCGCGACGAGGAAGCCGGAGCTCTTCCACTTCACCTTCATGCACTGGCATCCCGACTCGCTGGAGCCTGAGGCCCTCGGCACTCAGGCACGGGAGCTGGTGCGGGAAGTGCTGGCAAATGGTGAGCGCGAGGGAGCGCTGGCACCAGGAAGCGTGCAGGTGGGCGAGGGGCTCATCTGGGGAGCACTGGCGGAGCTGGTGCGAGCCGTGGCGCGCGGCGACGAGCAGGGCGCGCTTGAGAACATCCAGCCCATGGGACGGGTGCTCTGGAAGGCGCTGGCGGCGGCGGAGGACTCCGGTGCCGGAGGCGGCCGAACGCCTCCGCCTGGGGGCGCTGGCACCGAGGCAGAAGGCGCGGGGACTCCTCCGCTGGAGGGGGCTGGCACCGAAGGCGCCGAGACTGGAGACGCGGGGACTCCTCCGCTGGAGGGTGCTGGCACCGAAGACGCTGAGACTGGAGGCGCGGGGACTCCTCCGCTGGGGGCCGCTGGCAGCGAAGGCACCGAGGCAGAAGGCGCGGGGACTTCACCGCCCGAGGGCGCTGGCGGCGAGGGCACCGAGACAGAAGGCGCGGGGACTTCACCGTCCGAGGGCGCTGGCAGCAAAGGCACCGAGACAGAAGGCGCGGGGACTCCTCCGCTGGAGGGGGCTGCGATGGAAGGCTCGGCGCCAGATGAGCAAGGCGCGTCGCTTCCTCTGGAGAAGAGGAATGCGACGGAAAGCTCGGCGCCAGGTGAGTCGGGCGCATCGCCTCCAGGTGCAGCGATGCTGGAAGCACTCGGAACGGAAGGCTCGGGTGCGGGCAGCGTGGAGACTCCGCCATCGGGTCAGAGGCTTGGCGGCGATTCAACGGCCCGCGACTCCAGGACAGCGCTTGGAGCGACGGGGGTGCGTCGGAGTGCCCCTCACGGAGCATCGCCCGAGCAGACGACGCTCCAGGCCTGGTGCACCAGCGCCTCCAACGAGTCGGGCTCCCACCAACCTCGCGTGAGCGGGGTTCCCACCGAGCGAGACAGGATGAACGTGCGCAGCAACTCGCGCACCTTCGCTGCCTCCGGGCTCGACGATATCGGTGCCGCCCGGCGGGCGCTCTCCACCATCCGCGCCCAGCGATGCTCGGGCCAGCGGTCGACCTCGGGGCACTCGGGGTGGAGTGCTTCCCACAGCTCATACGCCAGCTCGAAGAGCCCGGCCCGTGGCTCCCACTCCGCATCCGCGAATCGCAACCGCGCCTCTTGCGACCGCTCTCGCGCGCGGAGCCAGAAGGCCACCTCCGGCCACTCGGCGGGCGTGGGGGGTGCGGCCTCCAGCCGCTCGCGGACGAGGCTGTCCAGCCATGCGCGGGCGCGCTGGTACCAGTACTCCGCCCGCGCGAGATGCTCGGGCCCGCTGTGAGGCGCGTGGTGGGACTCGCGTCCCGCGCGCTTGCGCACCTCCGCCGCGACGCCGCCCGTCGGGTCGGCCCTCATGAGCCGGGCCCAGCACCCGGTGAGCGCCGCTTCTCCCTCAGGCCACTGGCTCCTCAGCGTCTCGAGGTCCTCGTCGCGGAGCGGTGGGGGCCCGGCGAAGGCGTGAGGCTCGGCGAAGAGGCCTCGCAACAGGGCTCCGAACGCATCGCCGTCCCTCACGGCGGGCAGGTCATCGGGCAACACCTCGACGGCCACGGCCCAGCGCCGCGCGGGCGGTACCTCGCGAGGCGCGCACCGTGCATGGTCCTCCAACCTCAGGAGCAGCTCGACGGGGCTGGCGTTCTCCACCACGGAGCCGAGCTTCCGGGAGACAGCGTGGAAGACCGACTCGCGCAGGTGCTGCGTCTCATGGAGCAGTCGCGTGGTGGGTGACTGCTCGGGCCAGCCCTCGGCGCGAGCGCGCCGCTGGGCCATGACGAGCACCGCGTCCACGCGCTCCTGCTCGGCGCCCACGTTTCGCAGCGCCCCCACCCTCGCGCGCACCCGCGCCTCCCAGTCGGGTGCGTGCAGGAGGTCCAGCAGCTCCCGGTACCGGAGCCGCGCGGCCTCCAACAGCTCCGCGCGCCCTTCCAGCCTGGACCGGTAGATGTCCTGCGAAGGAGCCACCACCCTCAACCTCTCACATCACGGAAGCGACCCGCACGCGTCACGGCCCCATCCTCGCCCCTCGACGGCCCGGATTGCCATCCACGTCATGTGGCCCCCGGGCCTGGGGCCTCTGAGCGAACTCCAGCGAAAACGGGATAGAGTGCCGGCCTCCTCGATTTTCGTTCCTCGCTCTGGAGCCGTTCATGTCGTCCTCCCGCGCGCTCGCGCCACTCCTCGTCCTCCTGCTGTTGACCGCCTGCGGTTCCGACCCCGCCCCCGAACCCGCGGACAGCGGCGTCACGACCGACGCGGGCTCCGACGCCGGCGGTGACACGGACGCGGGCTCCGACGCCGGAACGCCCCCGAGCCTCACCACCCAGGCCCTGCCGGACGCCTACGTGGGCCGGCAGTACTCGACCACCCTCGTGGCCACGGGCGGCGTGCCGCCGTACACCTTCTCCGTCACGCAGGGCTCCCTGCCCCAGGGCCTCGCGCTGTCGGCGGATGGCGTGCTCTCCGGGACGCCCACCGCGACGGGCACGTCCACCGTCACCGTCACCGTCCGGGGCGCGGACGCGCAGACCGCCTCGCGCGAGCTGACGCTGTCCGTGCGCGAGCAGCCGGCGGCCCGGCTGTTCACGGTGGGCCAGTGGAACCTCACCTACTTCGGCGACGACGAGCGAGGCCCCGCGAACTCCTCCTCCGACGGCGGCACGAGCGACGACCGGCAGATTGCCATCGCACGCGACATCATGCGTGACGCGGGCGCCAGCGTGTGGGGCATGGTGGAGATGGTGGACGCGACCGACTTCGAGCAGCTCAAGGCCCAGCTCCCCGGCTATAGCGGCTTCCTCTCCAACAACACCCAGTTCATCACCGGAAGCACGTCTCCGTATGGAGGCACCACCCAGAAGGTGGGCGTGCTCTACGACCACACGCTCACCTTCCAGAGCGCGAGCCTCCTCCCGACGGACGCGGGAACCCTGGCCGACTACGGCCAGCGCCCGCCCCTGCGCGTGGACTTCACCACCGAAATCCAGGGCGTGGAGACGCCGCTCACCGTCATCGTCGTCCACATGCGCGCAGAGAGCAGCACCAGCCCCACGGCCCCCCGGGAGGGGCGTCAGCGCGCGAGCGCGGACCTGAAGGCGTACATCGACCAGAACCTTCCCACGCGGCACGTGGTCGTGCTCGGCGACTGGAATGACGACGTGGACGAGTCCATCGCGCTGGAGCCCGAATCCGGCACGCCGCTGCCCACGCCGTACCAGAACCTCGTCTCCGACTCGGCGAACTACACCTTCATCACCCGGGAGCTGTCGCTCGCCGGTGACGACACCTCCATCGGCTTCGAGAACGTCGTCGACCACACCCTGGTCACCAATGAGCTGGCGGAGCGCTACGTGGCCGGCTCGGCCCGCGTCATCTACGCGGACCAGTGGGTGCCCGACTTCCTGAACACGGTGAGCGACCATCGCCCCGTGACGAGCACGTACGCGCTGAGCTCGCGCACGGACCCGTTCCTCCGGCTCAAGTCCCCCAATGGCGGCACGTACGAGGCCGGCCGCGCGCTCCCCATCACCTGGACGTTCCTGGGCGTGGACACGGTGCGCGTCGAGGCCTCCACCAACGGCGGCGCGCAGTGGACCGTGCTGGCCGACTCGGTGTCGGCGCAGCTGGGCAGCTACGCGTGGACGCTGCCGGAAATCGACTCCAGCAACGTGCTGGTGCGCGTGGTGGACACCGCGAACCCGGACCGCCAGGACACCAGCGACGCGCCGCTGACCATCGCCCGGGGCTCCGGGCGCGTGTTCATCAACGAGGTGCTCGCCAACGAGCCCGCCGCCAACAACAACAACGCCGCCTACGAGTTCGTGGAAATCGTCAACGCCAGCTCGTTCCCGGTGGACCTCTCCGGCTGGACGCTCTGGGACACGGCCGCTTCCACCAACCCCGTCAACCGCCGCCATGTGTTCCCCAACGGAACGACGCTCGCCGCGGGCAAGAGCCTGGTCATCGTCGGCGGCGCCGCGGGCCTTCCGGCCGGAAGGAGCAACGCGGTGGTGGCCAGCAGCAACGCGCTGGGACTGGGCAACGACTCGGACTCCGTGCGGCTCCTGAAGGCGGACGGCTCCGTGGCGGACCGGCACGACTACTCCTCCACCGTGGACGGCGTGTCCGCGAACCGCTCTCCCGATGGGAATCCGGACGGCACCTTCGTCCTCCACAACACCCTGACCACGCCCACGCGCAACACCTCCCCGGGCGTGCGCGCGGACGGCTCGGAGTTCTGAGCGCTATGGGTACTTCGGCGGCGGCCGGGCTGGAGTCCCGGTCGCCGCTGGCGCCGCCTCCCGCTTGAAGGAGGCCCAGGACAGCACCACCTCCCGGCCCGCCGCGTCGCGGCCGTGGAGGGTGTCCACCACCTGCCGGACGTCCGGCGACACCTCCGCCGCGCGCACGGTGACGTGCCCCCGGAAGCCGCCGCGCTCCAGCGCCTCCTCCACGGTGATGACCTTGCTCCACGCGCGGGTGGTGACGTCCACCTGGTCGTCCCAGTGCAGGGTGACGCGCTCGACGTGCGCCCAGGTGACGTCGTCCCCTTCCGGCACGCGCACCGTCACCTCGCTCCGCCAGTCCCCACCCTCCCCTTCCCGTTGGACGTCCAGGGTGGCCGCGGACGGTGCGTCGGGAAGCGGCTGCCCCCGCACCAGCACGGTCGTCGTGGCCGCGAGCGACGCGCCTCCACCGCTCAGGGCCAGCAGCCGCACGGTGAAGGCGCGGATGTCCCGCGCGCCCATCTCCTGGGTGTCGTACGCGTGCGAGGCCATGGGCTCGGTGGTCGCCGTCGAGTTGCCATCCCCGAAGTCCCACGTGTACGCGGACAACGGCGTCGCGCCCGACGACACCGCGCGGAAGACGAACTCCCCCGGCCCCTGCTGAGTCACTTCGACGCGCAGCGAGTCCGCCTCCTGCCCCTCGCCCCTCCCGCACGCGCGCACGTCGATGCCGGCGAGGGCCTCCGCCAGCACGCCCACCTTCCGGCCTCCCAAATCCCGGCACACCTGGAAGCGCACGAAGTACCGGCCCGGCGTGGCGGGCGCGCGCCACTGGAGCCGCGAGCCGGGGTGAAGCTCCGCGCCGCCCACTGCCCCCGGCCACACCCAGCGGTGCACCGAGTCCGGCTCCGGCATGCCGCCCACGCGCGCGGACAGCATCATCGGCTCGCCCGTGCACACCCATGGGCGGTTGACGTCGATGCCCTCGATGAAGGCATTGGACGTCTGCAGCACGACGCGCTCCTCGTTCAGGGCGGCGGAGAGCGCCTCGCCGGTGGCCGCCGGAGGAACGGGCGCGGACGTGAACTGGCGCTCCACGCGGACCACCTGCTCCGGCTCCACATCCGCCTCCGGCGCGCGGTGGGACGTGGCGACGAGGGTGCCCAGGCTGGTGGGCCGCGGCGACGGCATGCCCTCGTCGGGGAGCACCAGCGCTCCGCCCAGCAGCAACAGCGCTCCGCCAGCGGTCACCGCCAGCAGCGTCCGGACACGAGAGCCGCCACGGGAGGGCGGAGAAGCATCGGGAAACATGGGACTAGAAGCCGAAGTCGTTGAGGTGCCGGCGGTAGCCCTGGGAGTTGGGCCGGTACCACTGGTTGTCCCAACCGGTGAACTCGACATCGTCGAGCAGCCGCTCCGTCTTCCCGTTGAGGACGACCTGGTTGATCAACGGCACCGCGGTGGAGCCCACGTTGCGCCCCACCAGCCGGCTGCTCGTGTCGAGGTACTGCGCCGTGTGGCGGCTGCAGTAGTCCTGCGAGAAGCAGCCTTTGTCGCAGGTGGCCAGCGTGTTGTACGTCGCATGCTTGTCCTCGGCGACGTACAGCGTGGGCCAGCCGCGGTACGCGTTGCGCGCGTCGCCCAGGTCGTACTCGAGCTGGTCGTACGAGTACCACGCCGACGAGTCACACGAACTCTTGCGATGCGCGGACAGGTACGCCCAGTCGAGGTACCAGCGGCCCGCGGAGTAGTGCACCTCGAAGATTTGAAACTCGGGGTCGCCGTCGTGGCCGGTGGTGACGCCAGTGTCCTCGAAGAAGGTGTCCAGGTAGAAGACGCGCAGCGTCCGGGTGGAGAAGCTGTGGCTCTTCACCGCGTAGTACGGCCGGCGCGCGTGGCCGCTCTCCCCGCTGTCGAACCAGAACAGGGGCATGAAGGCCAGCGCGACCTGGTACTCGCAGTCGTCATTGAGTCCGTCCACGTCCGCGTCCGTGCCGCTGCCCCAGCAGTTGTCGCCGTAGGGGATGAAGGACAGGCCGTCCGCGCGCGCCGGGGCGGCCAACAGCGAGAGGGTGAGACCCAACGACAGGACAGCGGTTCGGATACCGTGGCTCACGCGGGCGCTCCGGGGGGCGGACGTCGAGACCCCCCGAGGCTACCCGTCCGTGCCTTGACACTCCACCCGCCCCGTCCGATACCCAACCCGGGAGTTGAGTGATGACCACGAAGGCGACGCACTCCAACCTGGACCACACCCTGATGGCGCTGGCGGACCCGACGCGGCGGGCCATCCTCCAGCGGCTGTTCCACGGCGAGGCGCGCGTCACCGAGCTGGCGCAGCCCTTCGACATGTCCCTCAACGCCGTCTCCAAGCACATCCGCATGCTGGAGCGCGCCCACCTGGTGCGGCGCCGGCGCTCGGGGCGCGAGCACTTCCTGTCCTTCAACCCGCGGCCGTTCGACGAGGCCGCGTCGTGGCTGGAGACGCAGCGGGCCTTCTGGGCGTCCCGGCTGGATGACCTGGACGCCCTCCTGCGGGCCGAGGATGGCGCGGCCCCCAAGCCTCCCGTGGGGAAGCGCAAGGGCCGCGCCCGGGCCTCCCGTTAGTTCGGGCCCGCCGGCGGCACCGTGCCGGTCTGGAGGAAGGTGGTGACCTGGCGCTGGGCGGCGTCGGCCACCACGCCGTTCGGGTAGCGCTGGAGCAGGAAGGAGTGGCGGACGGTTTCCGGCAGGAAGGGCAGGCTCCAGCGCGAGACGGCGCAGCGGTTCTCATCTCCCGCGTTGGCCGCCGCGATGAACTTCTCCGTCAGCGGCGTGGGAAAGGTCGCGTTCCCCTCGACGTACTGGATGAACACCTGCCGCCCCTGCGGCGCGCCCGCGCGATCCACGAGCGCCCGGGCCGCGTTCCACGGGTCCGCCGCGTCCAGCGCCTGGCGCTGAAGCTGGGTGAGTGCGTCGAACGCGGGCGTCCCCCGCGTGTAGCCCATCGCCCCGAGCATGCCGAGATACGCTTCCCGCCGGGAGATCATGGGGAATGACGTCATCTGGAGCTCCAGCGGGTCGGCCGCGGGCACGTTGAGCACGGCGCGCCGGATGTCATCATTCACCGCGAGGAAGAGCGAGCCCGTCATCGCGCCCAGGCCCACGCCCACGAGGTGTGGCCGCGTGGTGTCCAGCCTCACGTCGCCGAGCGCCGCGGCCAGCTCCGCGCTCCGGAGCACGCGGAGCAGCTGCCCCTGGTCCACGGCCGCCTGCCGGAGGTTGTCGCGCGTGGCGAACGGCAAATGGGGCTGGAGCATGTTCCAGCCGGAGATGGCGACCGGATACAGAGGGGTGTCATACCGGCGGAAGTCGCCGCCCTCGCAGTAGCCCTGCCCGTCGCCCGAGGAAACGCAGCGGCCCTGCCCGGCCATGGCGCAGAACACGTCCCCCTCCGCACCCGGCGAGCTATCGCAGACCTGACGCATGGAGGGGTGCGGCGCCACGCAGCGGCCATGGGACTCCGCGCCCGGCTGGTTCAAGCACCACTGCGCCTCCCCGCAGGCGTCGTCGTCGCTGTCGATGTCCGGGATGCCGCTGCCCAGGCCGCTGCCCACGCAGGTGCTCCGGTCTCCGTGGTGGACGGCGTCCAGGGCGGCGGCGGCGAAGCCCGCGCGCGCCAGCTCGTTGGCGATGTAGAGCAGGTCCAGCCGGCTGCCCCCCAGCTCGTGCGAGAAGAGGACGACGGGCCAGCCTCCCGCGGGCATGGCCCCGCTCGGCACCGTCAGCAGCGCCTTCGCCCGCTGCCGCTGGGGCGGCGTGGAGTCGATGGTGCCTCCGGGGCCGGTGAGCAGGTGGGCAACGGGCACAGAGACTTCGTAGAGCCAGCCGAGCTGGTCATGGGGCAGGCCGTAGCCCGCCAGCCGGTGCGTCATGTCGGAGACGTAGTTCGGCGCGGAGGGCAGCGTCTCCACCACCGCCGAGAGCCCCCGGAGCGCGCTCAGCGTGGACTGCGTGCGGAACACGGTGGCCAGCGCCACCTGGGAGCGCGGAAGGCCGTGCGCCTCCAGCTCGTCCAGGGCGGGCTTCAGGGACTGGCGCAGCGGCTCCAGGGCGAGCGCGATGGAGTCGGGCACCATCGCCACCTGGCTGCGGCCCTGGCTGTCGACGAGCGGGGCCTTCAGCCGCAGCAGCGCCCAGGCCGGCGCGGCCATCACCTGCCGGTCCCGCAGGTCCCGCAGGTCGGTGGTCATGACGGCCGCGTACGTGGTGCGCTCCTCCAGCGGGAGCTGGGGGACGAACTGAAGCTCCGGTGGCGAGGTCGGGTTGCCCCCCTCGGGCGTCCGGCTGGAGGCACAGTTGAGGCAGGCCACCACGGAGGGCGCCGGTCCCGCGCCTCCCAGGCGGAGGAACCGGGTGCCGGCGGCGAGCGTCTCCGGGTTCAACTGGCCCTCACTCAGGACGCCCTTCGTCGGGTGGTTCTCCGAGACGATGACTCCCGTCGTGGAGAAGCCGTCCAGCTTGTTGAGGCCCCGGGTGAGCTCCACCTGGAACCCCGGCGCGCCCGGCCGCGGCTCCGGCAGGTTCACCCGCGTCCCGTCGGCGGAGAGGAGCAGGTTGCTCGGATACGGAGCCGTATTGCTCCACGGGTCGAACGACGCCTGCGGGCGGCCCGTCACGGTGAAGGTCCACAACGCCACCACGTCCTCGCGGCGGATGCCCTGGCTCACGAGGTCGTTCAGCCAGGGCGCATAGGCCAGGCGCAGGCGCTCCAGGGCGGATGCATCCACGTCCGCGAGCCCCGGGACGGTGCTGCGGCCCGAGTCGTCCACCAGCGGCGTGGTGGAGCGCACCCATTGCCAGACGGGACTTCCAGCGACCTGCCGGAACTGCGTGTCCCTCACCCCCTGCTCGCCGCCGAGGACCGCGATGCCGTACCGCCCACCGGCAGGCCAGCCCGTCGGGGCGTGGACGACGATGCGCTGCGTGTCGCTGTTGTAGCCGACGCCGACATCCCCGGGCACGGGCGGGACGCTGGCGCGGAACACCCGGACGGTGTTGGCGTTGACGGTGGACGGGTCGAGCGGGGCCGAGGTCCGCGCGGTGGCGGCGACCGACGTCAAGAAGCCGTCGAGGGTATTGAGGTAGTCGCGCGTGAACTCCTGCTGGGCGGGAGAGTCATCCGGAGACACCGGCAGGCGCACCAGCCCCGTGCTCGGGTCGAGCTGCAGGTCGTTGGGCTCGGGGATGACGGGCCGGTCGCCGCGCGGGGCGAAGAGGACGACGGTCTGCTGGGGCCCCGCGTCCGGCGTTCCCGCGTCGGTGTCTCCCGCGTCCGGCGTCCCCGCGTCGGCGTCTCCCGCGTCGGGCCGCGCCGGGGCATCCTCGCAGGTGCCTTCCTGGCAGGTCTCTCCGGTGCCACACGCACGGCAGGCGGCGCCGCCCTGGCCACAGGCGAGCGCGGTGGTGCCGGGCTCGCAGGTGCCGGCGTTGCAGCAGCCGTCACAGGACATGGGCCCGCACGCGGGTGCGTCGGGCGGATTCGAGGACTCGCCGCAGGCGGTGGCCAGCAGCAGCACCATGGCCGCGCAGGCCACGGAGGAAATGAAACGCATCGGGAAAGCTCCCTGAAGGTCGGCTCGCTCGGGGGAGACGGGGACACTAGCACTGTCAGTGCCAGGGACAGCCAACCCCTTTGGGAAGGCTCGTATGAGGAAGCAGCGCGCTCTCCCCAATCCCACCGGTGCCGCCATGCCGCCCTCCCCTGCTTCGAAGCCGTCCCTCCCGACTCCCGCGCCCGCCCGCGTCACGCCCCTCGCGGTGCGACGGCACACCGTGAAGGGCGCCGGAGGGGTGGAGCTATGCGTGGCGGAGACCGGCAACCCCGAGGGCCGGGCGGTGCTCTTCGTCCACGGCTTCTGCCAGTCGCACCTCGCGTGGCGATACCAGTTCGAGAGCGAGCTGGCCCGGGACTTCCGCCTCGTGGCGATGGACCTGCGCGGCCATGGCGACTCGGACACGCCCGAGGGGGCGTATGCCGACAGCCGCGACCAGGCCGGGGACGTGCACGCCGTCATCACCGCGCTGCGCCTGCACCGTCCCGTCCTCGTGGGCTGGTCCTACGGCGGCGTGGTCGTCACGGACTACCTGCGTCATCACGGGGACGCGCAACTGGCGGGCGTGCAGTTCGTCGGCGCGCTCACGCGGGTGGGCCGGCCGGAGTTCTTCGCGGACTTCGGGCCCGGTTTCCTCCAGCTCGTACCCCGGCTGCTCGGCCAGGACGCGGATGGGGGCCTCGCCGCGCTCGCGGAGTTCGCGAGCCTGCTGTCCCACCAGCCCGTGCCGGCGGAGCGGCTGGCGGAGGTGGTGGCCTACAACAGCCGCGTCCCCCTCCACGTCCGCCTGGGCATCGGCCAGCGGGTGGCGGATGGCGACGACGTGCTCCCTCGCCTGAAGGTGCCTGTGCTCATCACCCACGGGCAGGCGGACGGCGTGGTGCTGCCCGCCACCAGCCAGCACATCGCCTCACGGGTGCAGGGCGCGGAGCTGTCGCTCTACCCGGAGGTCGGCCACTCGCCCTTCTCCGAGGACGCGGCGCGCTTCAACCAGGAGCTGGCCGCCTTCGTGGCCCGCTGCGCCTAGCGCGGCGCGGGCGCGGCCTTCCTCGCCGCCACCCAGCCCTGGACCTTCTTCTCCAGCACGTCCAGCGGCAGTGAGCCGTCGAGCAGCACCACGTCGTGGAACTCGCGCACGTCGAAGCGGGAGCCCAGCTCCTTCTCGGCGCGCGTGCGCAGCTCGCGAATCTTCAGCTGGCCAATCTTGTAGGCCAGCGCCTGCGCCGGCCACGCGATGTAGCGGTCGACTTCGTTGGTGGTGTCCAGCTCCTGGCGCGGCGAGTTCTCCATGAAGAAGTCGAGCGCCTGCTGGCGCGTCCAGCGCTTGGAGTGCATGCCGGTGTCCACGACGAGCCGGACGGCGCGCCACATGTCGTACGCGAGCTGGCCGAACTTGTCGTACGGGTCCTCGTACAGGCCCAGCTCGTCGCCCAGCGTCTCGCAGTACAGGGCCCAGCCCTCGCCGTAGGCCACGTGGTAGCCGAAGCGCCGGAAGTCGGGGATGCCGGTCTGCTCCGCGGCCAGGGACGTCTGGAGGTGGTGGCCGGGCACCGCCTCATGCAGCGTGAGGGGCACCATCTCCCAGCGGGGCCGCGTCTCCGGGCGGTAGAGATTCACGAGGTACGTACCGGGGCGCGAGCCGTCCGACGCACCCGGGTAGTAGAAGCCCGTCGTCGCGTCCGGAGCCATGGCCTCCGGCGTCGGCTCCACGCCGTACGGCTGCCGCGGCAGCGTCTTGAACAGTCGCACCAGCAGCGGGTCGATGCGCTTGGACAGGCTGCGGTAGCGCGTCAGCAGCTCGTCGCCCGTCTTGTAATAGAAGCGCGCGTCGCTCCGCAGGAAGCGGAAGAACTCCGCCAACGAGCCCTGGAAGCCCGCCTTCGCCTTCACCGCCTCCATCTCCGCGCGGATGCGCTTCACCTCGGACAGCCCCAGCGCGTGAATCTCGTCCGGCGTCAGCGACGTCGTCGTGTACTTGCGCGCGAGGAACGCGTACAGCTCCGCGCCCTGCGGAAGCTGCCAGATGCCCACCTGCTCCGGGCCCTTGGGGACGTACTCGGTGGTGAGGAACTGGTGGTAGCGCTTCAGCGCGGGCAGCACGCCCTGGGCGATGGCGGCGCGGCCCGCGGCGGCCAGCCGCTGCTGCTCGGCCGCGGGGATGCTGGCGGGGAATCGCTCGAAGGGGTTGTGGAAGCCGCTCTTCGCCGGATCCTCCACGAGCTGCTTCTCCACCTGCGAAGGCATCCTGCGCACGACGGGCTGGGGATGCACGAGCCCCTGCCGCAGGCCCTCGCGCATCAGCGCGATGACCTGGTCCACGTAGGTGCTGAAGCCCTTGAGCCGGGCAATCCAGTCCTCGTAGTCCCGCACGGTCTCGAAGCGCAGGTTGTCCGCGAGCTGGTACGCCGTCTGGACGCCGGGCGGCTGCTTGATGCCCTCGGGGATGCTGCCCATGTGGTTAGACGGCAGCAGGTACCACTTGAAGCGGTGCTCCTCGGCCCACAGCTCGTAGTCGCGGAGGAACAGGTCGTAGTTGAGCTGGTCCGCGGCGGAGAGCTTCGCGCGGTCCAGCTTCTTCAGCCGGGCGATGACCTGGAGGTTGTGCTGATGGTCCGCCTCGATGGCCTGGAGGCTCAGGTCATCCCAGCGGTCATTCCACCGGCGGTCCCCCGCCACGGACGCATACGTCGGGCTGTGCTCCAGCTGGTACTGCCACTCGCTCTGGATGAGCTTGTGCAGCGCGGCGGCGGGAGCCTCGGACTTCGCGGCTTCGGCATCGGGAGACAGCATGGCGATGGACCCCAGGGCAAGCAGGAAGAGGACGCGGACCATGGTCCTTCTTCGCACCGTCAGGGCCTCGAATCCACCGCTCCCGCGTCCGGCCCGAGACACTCACCGCGAATCCCCGGGCGCGTCAGGGACTCGCTGGCACAGGCGCCTCCGGCAGCGGTCGCTTGAGGATGACGAGGGCCAGCGTCGTCGCCAGCGTGCCGGCGAGGATGGCCACGAGGTAGAGCCCCACCGGCTGCACCGCGTTGGGGATGGCGAGCACGAACACGCCCCCGTGCGGCGCGCGCAGCCCGCAGCCGAACCACATGGACAGTGCCCCCGTCACCGCCGAGCCGAACACGATGGCGGGGATGACGCGCAGCGGGTCCTTGGCGGCGAAGGGAATGGCCCCCTCGGTGATGAAGGACAAACCCAGCACGGCGGCGGCCTTGCCGGCCTCACGCTCCTGCAGCGTGAAGCGGTTCCGGGCCACCACCGTCGCCAGGGCCAGCCCGAGCGGCGGCGTCATGCCGGCGGCCATCACCGCGGCCATCGGCGTGAAGGCGTTGGAGCCGAGCAGCCCCACCGCGAAGGCATAGGCCGCCTTGTTGACGGGGCCGCCGGTGTCGATGGCCACCATCGCCCCCAGCAGCAGCCCGAGGAGGATGGCGTTGGCACCGCGCAGCCCGGTGAGGAAGTCCGTCAGTCCGCGCATGATGGCGGCCACGGGCGCGCCAATCACGTAGACCATCAGCAGGCCGACGACGAGCGACGACAGCAGCGGGAGGATGAGGACGGGCTTCAGTCCTTCCAGGTTGGCGGGCAGCTTGATGTGGTCCCGGAACCACCGCGCCACGTAGCCCGCGAGGAAGCCCGCGGCGATGCCTCCGAGGAAGCCCGCGCCGATGCCGCTCGCCAGCATGCCGCCGATGAAGCCCGGGGCCAGTCCCGGCCGGTCCGCGATGGAGTACGCGATGTAGCCCGCCAGCGCGGGCACCATGAGGGCGAAGGCGGCCTGGCCAATCTGCATCAGCGCCGCGGGCAGCGTGCCCTCCTGCTCGAAGGCCTCGATGCCGAAGACGAAGGACAGCGCCATGACGAGGCCGCCCGCCACCACGAACGGGAGCATGAAGGACACGCCCGTCAGCAGGTGCTTGTAGGCGCCCGTGGGCTCCGCCTTCACGCGCGTGCCGGTGTGGACCTGGGGCACGGCCTCCGCCGGAGTGGCCGCCGTTCCGCCCTCAGGCAGCGCGAGGGCCCTCGAAATCACCGAATCGGCCTGCTTCAGCGCCTCGCCCACGGACGTCTTCAGCAGCCGCTTGCCGGCGAAGCGCTCGGTGGAGACGTGCGTGTCGGCGCCGATGATGACCGCGTCCGCGGCGGCGATCTCCTCCGGCGTCAGCAGGTTCTTCGCACCCACGGAGCCCTGCGTCTCGACCTTGATGGTGTAGCCCTTCGCCTTCGCGGCGCGCGTCAGGGCCTCGGCCGCCATGAAGGTGTGGGCGATGCCCGTGGGGCACGCGGTGATGGCCACGAGGCGGCCGGAGCCGCCAGGCGCGGCGGCCTGCGCGCCGACCGCGCTCTCCGCTCCGGCCGGACCTCGAGGCGTCGCCGCACCCGAGGGCTGCATGGCCGAGGAGCCACCCGTCCCCACGGCGCCCGAAGACGGCGACGCAGCCGGGCCGGATGGCGCCCCACCCGCGAAGCCTCCGGCCCCACCCGGAGCCGATGACAGCGACGGGCCGGCCCGTGGCGCGTGCATTCCCGGCGCTCCGCCAGGGACAGGGCCCGCGCCAGTCGCGCGCGCCACCGCCTCCTCGATGATGTGGTCCGTCTCGCGGATGGCCGCCGCCGTGGAGGTCCGGATGATGCGCTTGCCCTGGAAGCGGGACTCGTCGACGGTGATGTCCGCGGCGACGATGACCGCGTCCGCGGCGCCGACCGCCGCCGGGTCCAGCGGCTCGCGCACGCCTCCGGAGCCCATCATCTCCACGGAGATTTCGTGCCCCTTGAGCGTGGCCACCCGGCGCAGCGCCTCCGCGGCCATGACGGTGTGGGCGATTCCCGTCGGGCAGGCGGTGATGGCTACCAGTTTCGCCATGGTCGTCCCTCCTCCTCACTCCTGCTCAGGCACTGCCCAGGGAATGAATCGCCACCCCCCGCATCAACTCCTCCACGCGCTCCGGCGGGGGCGCCACCGGACCGACCCGCGCCAGCTTGCCGGCGGCGAAGGCCGTGGCCCTCCGCGCGCACGTCTCCAGGTCGCTCCCCGCCAGCCGCGCCGCCAGCACGCCGGACACCATGGCGTCCCCCGCGCCCACCGTGCTCGCCACCTCCACCCGGGGCGGCACCGCCAGCAGCACGCCCTCCCGCGCGACGAAGATGGCCCCGTCCGCCCCCAGTGACACCACCACCAGCGCGATGCCCGTCGCGTGAAGCTCCCGCGCCGCGCGCACCACCTCCGCCCTGTCCGGAAGCGGCCGGCCGAGCAGCTCGGACAGCTCGTGTGCGTTCGGCTTCACGAAGTCGGGCCGCGCGGCCACCGCGTGCCGCAGCGGCGCGCCGCTGGTGTCCACCGCCACCAACGCGCCCCGCGCCCGCAGTCGCGCCGTCAGCGTCGCGTAGGCGTCCTCGGGCACGCCGGCCGGCAGGCTGCCGGCGAGCACGAAGCACCCGTTGTCATCGGCGAGTCCTTCCACCTTCTCGGTGAGCAGCTCCATCGCCCCGTCCGGGACGCGCAGACCCGGCAGGTTGAGGTCCGTCACCGCGCCGCCCGCGCGGTCCACGACCTTGATGTTGACGCGGCTGGAGCCGGGCAGGCGCATGCAGCGGTCCTGGATGCCCCGCTCGCGGAACAACGCCTCGAACACCTGCGCGTTGTCCCTCCCGAGGAAGCCCGTGGCGGTGACGGGTGAGGCGCCGCCGGACAGGAACGCCGCCACGTTGATGGCCTTGCCCCCCGCGGTGCGCGTCTCGGACACCACGCGGTTGACGGCGCCCGCCGTGAAGCCCGGGCAGTCCAGCGTGTGGTCGATGGCCGAGTTCAGGCTGACGGTGACGATGCCGGGCTTCGTCGGAGTCACGCGCCCTCCCCTGTCCTGGACAACATGCCGCGCACCAGGGCCCGCACCTCCGCCGCGTCCGCGCAGGCGAGCGCCCGGCGCGCGAGCGCCTCCGCATCCGTCAGCGAGACACTCCGCAGCAGCGCCTTGATGGACGGAATCGTGGGAATGGCCACGCTCAGCTCGGTGACGCCGAGCCCCGTCAGCGTCAGGGCTCCGGCCGGGTCTCCCGCCACGCCGCCACAGGCGCCCACCCAGATGCCCGCGTTCCTCGCGGCCTTCACCGTCAGGTCCACCATGCGCAGCACGGCCGGGTGCACGCCATCCGCCTGCGGCGCGAGGACGGGGTGCTCTCGGTCCATCGCCAGCGTGTACTGCGTGAGGTCGTTGGTGCCGATGGAGAAGAACGACACCTCCCGCGCGAGCTGGTCCGCCAGCAGCACCGCGGAGGGCACTTCAATCATGATGCCCGTCTCCACCGGCCCCGCGCCCACCTCGCGCCGCACCTCGTCGGTGATGGCGCGGGCCCGGCGCACCTCGGCGAGGGTGGCCACCATGGGGTACATGATGCGCACCGGTCCCTCGAGCGATGCGCGGAGGATGGCGCGCAGCTGCGTGCGGAACAGGTCCTCCCGCTCGAAGCACAGGCGGATGCCGCGCACACCGAGGAACGGGTTGGCCTCGGCCGGCAGCGACAGGTAGGGCACCTGCTTGTCCCCGCCGATGTCCAGCGTGCGCAGGATGATGGGCAGCCCGTTCAGCGCGCGGACCATCTTCCGGTAGGCCTCGTACTGCTCTTCCTCGCCGGGCGGGTCCTCGCGCTGGAGGAAGAGGAACTCCGTGCGCATCAGCCCCACGCCCTCGCCGCCCGCGTTGACGGCCTTCTCCGCGTCGCTGGCGGAGCCGATGTTGGCGGCCACCTCCACCCGGTGGCCGTCGCGGGTGATGGCGGGCTTGTAGCGCTCCAGCTTCTCCGTCTCCCGCTGCCCCCGCGCCCGCTCGCGCCGCGAGGCCGCCCGCTCCAAATCCTTCTCGGAGGGACGGGCCACGAGGACGCCGGCCTCTCCGTCGAGGATGCACTGCCGCCCGTTGGGCACGTCGAGCACCGACGGCCCCGCGGCGACCACGGCGGGGATGTCCAGCGAGCGGGCGATGATGGCCGTGTGCGAGGTGGCGCCCCCGCCGACGGTGCACAGCCCCAGCACCATCGCCGGGTCCAGCTTCGCGGTGTCGCTCGGCGCCAGGTCCTCGGCCAGCAGCACCACGGGGTGGTCCGGCAGCGAGGCCGCGCCCTCCACCACGTCCGCCAGCAGGCGCAGCACGCGCCGGCCCACGTCGCGCAAATCCCCAGCGCGCGCGGCAAGCAACGGGTCCGGCAGGCCCGCGAGCACGCCGGCCCGCTCCTCGTAGACGTCTCGCCAGGCCCAGCCGGCGCTCGCCCCGGTGTCCACGCGGCGGTGCGCCTCGGAGACCATGTCCGGGTCGTCCAGCAGTTCCTGGTGCGCCTTGAAGATGGCGGCCCGCGCGGCGCCGGCCTTCTTGAGGAACTCCTGGTACAGGTTGTGGAGCTCCGCGGTGGCGCCGGCCAGCGCCTGGTCCAGCCGCTGGTGCTCGCGGGCCGGGTCCGGCGCCCGCTCCTTCACCTCCAGCCGCTCGTGCTGGATGGCCCACACCGGCCCCGTCGCGATGCCCGGCGAGGCGGAGATGCCCACCACCAGCGGCCCGTCATAGTCGAGCCGCGCGGCCGGAGCCGGCGCGGGGGCCGCGGGAGCCGCGCGAGGAGGCGCCGCCACCTCCTCGTCCAGTCCCGCCTCGAAGGCCGCGCGGAGGGCGGTGAGCGCCGCCTGCGCGTCGTCACCCGTGGCGGTGATGGTCAGCGACGAGCCTCCCACCGCGCCCAGCGACAGGAGCGTCACCAGGCTCTTCGCGTTGGCCGTCTTGCGCCCGGACTGGACGGTGATGTTCGCGCGGAAGCGCTTGGCGACTTCCACGAGCGCCGTGGCCGGCCGCGCGTGCAACCCATGGGGCACCGGCGAGGTGACTTGAATGGAGGGCCCGGTGATGGGCGGAAGCTCGGCCGCGGGCTCGGGCGCGGCGGAGGCTCCGTTGAGCGCGACGACGATGACGCCCGGGTCCGTCGTGCGCGCCAGCTCCTCCGCCTTCACCGCGTCGCCGAGCACGCCGGTGAGGTTGGCCAGCACCTGGAGGTGCTCATCCGAGCGGGCGGCGATGCCCACCACCACGCGCGCCTGGCCGTCCTTCCCCCAGTCCACGCCCCGGGGGAACTGCACCACCACCACCCCGGTCGCCCGCACCAGCTCCCGCGCGTCGGGCGTGCCGTGCGGGATGGCGATGCCGTTGCCGAGGTACGTCGCGGAGACGCCCTCCCGGCGGAGCATGCTGTCGATGTAGCCGGGCTCGATGAAGCCGGCCTCGACCATGGTCTGCCCGACGATTCGAATCGCCTCCGCCTTGCTGCCGGCGGCCTGCCCCAACCGAACGTGCGACCTGGTCAATGTCAGCATTCGTGCTCCTTCAGGAGAACAGTTCGAGCAGGTCCTCGCGGGTGATGGCGGTTGCGGCGGACGCCTCGCTCAGGGCCGCCTCGAAGATGGCGCGCTTCTTCTCCTGGAGCCC
The DNA here is from genome assembly GCF_012933655.1 of Pyxidicoccus fallax. GTDB lineage: Bacteria > Myxococcota > Myxococcia > Myxococcales > Myxococcaceae > Myxococcus > Myxococcus fallax. The sequence goes on from NZ_JABBJJ010000017.1 coordinate 18,716, forward strand.
CAGGATGCGCTCCTCCACCGTGCCCTGCGACACCAGCCGGTACACCATGACGGTCCGCTCCTGGCCGATGCGGTGCGCGCGGTCCGCGGCCTGCGCCTCGGCGGCCGGGTTCCACCACGGGTCCACCAGGAACACGTGGTCCGCCGCCGTGAGGTTGAGGCCCGTGCCGCCGGCCTTGAGCGACATCAGCAGCACCGGCGCCCCGCCGTCGGCCTGGAAGCGCGAGGTGACGGCGCCACGGTCGGCCGTCGAGCCGTCCAGGCGCTCGAAGGCGATGCCGGCCTGCTTCATGTGCGGCTCGATGAGGTCCAGCATGGACGTCCACTGCGAGAAGACCAGCGCCTTGTGGCCCTCGGACACCGCGGTGTCGAGCGCGTCCACGAGCGTCTGCACCTTGGACGACGTGTTGGCCCGCTGGCCCGGGACGAGCGCCGGGTGACAGGCCGCCTGCCGCAGCCGCAAGAGCGCCTCCAGCGCCTTGAGCACGCTGCCGCCCTCGTTGAGCAGGGCCACGACTTCCTTGCGCGTGGCCGCCATGACGGCGTCGTAGACGCTGCGCTCGCGCTCATCGAGCTGCACGTGCATGACGTTCTCGATGCGCGGCGGCAGCTCGGGCGCCACGTCGCGCTTGAGGCGGCGGAGGACGAAGGGGCGGATGCGGCGGCGCAGCCCCTCGGCGGCCCCGGCCTGGCCGTCGGAGATGGGCCGGGCCACCTTGTCCTCGAAGTGCTTGCGACCTCCGAGCAGGCCCGGGTTGGTGAAGTGCATGAGGCTCCACAGCTCCTCCAGCCGGTTCTCCAGCGGAGTGCCGCTGAGCGCGAGCCGGAAGCCGGCCTTGAGCCCGAAGGCCGCGCGCGACACCTGGCTCTCCGGGTTCTTGATGGCCTGCGCCTCGTCCAGCACGACGGCGTCCCACGTCTTCGCCCCGAGCACCGCCGCGTCCAGGCGGAGAATGGCGTACGTGGTGATGGTCACATCGGCGGCCGCGTCCAGCGCGCGGCCGGGCCCGTGGTACACGGACACCTTGAGCGACGGGCGGAAGCGCTTCAGCTCCGCGGCCCAGTTGGGCAGCACGCTGGTGGGGCACACCACGAGCGTGCGCGGCCCCAAGACGCAGATGGTCTGCAGCGTCTTTCCGAGGCCCATGTCGTCGGCCAGGATTCCGCCCAGCCCCGCCCCGCGCAGGAAGCCCAGCCAGCTGACGCCCTGGAGCTGGTACTGGCGCAGCGTCGCGGTGAGGTCCGACGGCAGCGTCGGAGGCGGCAGCTTCTCGAAGCCGGCGACGAGCGGCGCCAGCCGGTCCAACCCCGGAGGCGGCGGCTGCTCCAGCGTCTCGCACAGCGCGCCCAGCTCCGGCAGGGCGTGGTTGGACACCTTGCCATCCGCCTGTCGCGCGGCGAGCAGGTCCGCCACGCGCTGGCCATTCTTGTCCAGCCACGCGCGGGGCAGCGGCGCCCAGCCGCCGCCCTCCAGCGGCACCAGCCCCAGCCCCTCCGTCCACGCGCGGATGACGGCGGCCGCGTCCACGGACTTCGCCTCGCCCTTGCCGCCCTCCACCTGGAACTCCAGCGTGAAGCGCACGTCGGGGATGCCCTGCTCGGTGACGCCGGACTGCACCTGGAGCAGCGGCCGCAGCTTCACATCCGGGCTCACCACGCCCGCCGCGTCGCCGGCGAGGTCGCCGCGCCAGCGCCGCAGCTTGTCCGCCCAGCGCACCATCTCCTGGCCCTGCACCGTCAGCCGGCGGCCGGGGACGAGGTTCAGCTCGTCGCGCAGCTGGTGGATGAGGCGCTGCTCGGCGGCCTCGTCGCGCACGGGCACCGCGCCGCGCAGGTATGTCATCCGGCCCGCGTCGATGCGCACCGAGGGCGGCGCGCCGTACACCAGCGTGGGCAGCACGGACAGGCCCGACTCCAGCTGGTTCAGCTCCAGCAGGATGCGCGGCCTCAGCTCCCGGTCCACGGGGGGCAGGCGCTTGCTGCGCATGTCCACCGGCATGCGCTTCGCCAGCTCGGGGAGCACCTTCGAGGACAGCTCACCCATCTGCTCGGGCGCGTAGGTGCGGACGATGGGCAGGTTCTGCAGCCACGCGCCCGTCATCTGCGTCTCGCCCAGGCGGGCCAGCGCGTCCCCGAGCAGCGCGACGCCCGGGCTCACCACCTCGACGACGCGCGGGTCCTTCGTCACCGTCACCACGAGCTGCCCGCTCCGGTCCTCCACCACCGCCCGGGGGGCGACCACCTCGTCGGACACGGCCACGGGGCGCCCGTCGAAGAGGACGTTGCGCGCGTTCTCCAGCACCTTGAGGATGTTCTCCAGCGTCTCCGGCGCCAGCGTGCCGCGCGTGCGGCGCTGCTCCAGGATGCGGTCCGCCAGCAGGTCCGACTGCTCCACCTGCAGCGTCGCGGCCTTCGCGGGCTGGGCGACCAGGGAGGCGAGGCTTCCCTCCAGCGCCTCCTCCTTCCCGTCCGCGTGCGCGAGCGCCCGGTGCAGCTCCAGGCCGCCGTCCGCGCGGGTGAAGTGGTAGACGACGCGGGACCAGCGCGTGGCCACCGTCTCCATCGGCGTGTCCTGCTTCTCCGCCTGCTGGATGGAGATGGCCGCCGCCACCACGTGCTCGCACGGGTCCACCTGGCTGGGGCAATCACACTCCCACGCGTCGTCGTTCGGGTAGAGGACCACCGTGAGGGGCACCGGGCGGCCCTTGGCTCGCACCCTCAGCTCCAGCTCGCCGGCCTTCTGGGCCTGGAGCACCACGGCGCCGGAGCGGGCGAGATTCACACCGTTGGACCAGATTCCCGGCTTGGCTTCCTTCCGGACGGCTTCGAGCAGTTGGGCAGTGGCAGACATGGGGCGATGTTTCCCTACGCCCCGCGGGTGCGCCGCGCAATGCTCATGAGGCCGCCCCGCCCCCCGACAGGCGCCCCGCGAACACGTCGCGGAGCGTCGGGTGTACGGGGGTGGGCCCTGGACCGCCCCGAAGACGGACCCGGGCCCACCAGCCCGCTCTTCAGCGGCAGGACAGCCAGCTGCACGAGCCGGACAGGCACTCACGCCCGTAGAGGCACGAGGCGCCCTTCGGCTTCTTGTTCATGCACTTGCCGGCGTTGAGGCCCCAGCCGCAGTACTGGGAGGTGGCGCACTCGGAATCCGAGTCGCAGGTGCACAGGCCCACGGCGTCGCAGCCGTCCGCGCTGCACGTGTCGCTGAGACACTCCTCGTCGAAGCGGCACTCCTGGCCCACCTCCTTGGAGTCCGGCGCGTAGTGCTCACCGCACAGCACGGGGTACTGCGCCTCGCGGGTGGCCTTGTCCACGTACGGGGACACGCCGCTGGTGTCGATGTCCGCCGCGGCGTCCGCCATGCCCGAGCGCGTGCCCGCAGCGCGCTCCCACACGCGCAGGAACGACTCCGACGAGCCGGTCAGCGCGGTGGTGTTCGCGCCCACGCGGCCCAGGTCGCGCAGCAGGTCCGGCAGCAGGCCCACGTGCGCGAGGCCGAACTCGTCGAAGGACGTGCCCAGCCGCGCCGGGCCGCCCACGGTCTGCTGCCGCGACTGCGCGTCCGCCTCCGCCTGGAAGCCCGCCGAGCACGCGCCGTGGTCACCGAAGCGCGGCCGCGTCTGCTGGATGAAGCCGTTGAGGTCCGCGCCGAAGGCCATGGGCACCTTCAGGCCCTGGCGGCCGAACTCGTACGCCTGGGCCAGCGAGCGCGTGGAGCCGTGGCAGTTGTTCGCCACGCCCGAGCGCGAATACGCGCGCGTCTCGTCGTGCGCGGTGCGCAGGCCGAAGATGCCGCCCGTCTGGCGCAGGTAGCGCACGGCCCACGACGGCGTCGTCTTCTCGTCGTCCGCCAGCTCCGGGTTCATCACCTCGCGGAAGTGGCCGTGGGAGATGACGAGCGGGTAGTACGCGTTGGCCTGGGCCAGCGCGTACGCGTCATGCAGGCCCTTCTCGGACAGGTGGGCCACGTCGATGAGCATGCCCCGGGTCATCATCGCCTGGAGCAGCGCCTTGCCGTCGGCGGTGAGGCCCTTGGTGTTGCGGCAGTTGCCGGCGGCGTCCTTGTACACGTCGAAGCCGAGCGTGAAGGAGTCCGTCGTCACGCCGCAGTCGTAGTCGATGTGGCAGGTCTCCAGGAACTGGGCCGCCTGGAAGATGGCGTTGTGCAGCGCCGCGCCGCCGAAGCGATTGTCCAGCTGGTGCACCGGCTGCAGCGAGCGCACGCCCAGCGAGTAGTAGCGGTCCAGCTCCGTGCGCCAGTCCCTCGTGCCGAACAGCTTGCTCGCCTCGATGGAGAGCACCATGGCGAGCCGGCCGGAGTTGATGATGTTGCGCGCGTGCGAGGGCGACAGGGCAATCTCCACCCAGTCGTTGTTCGCGTCGAAGGTGCGCGCCATCTGCAGCTGCACCTCCACGTCGGCCATCTCGTCGCAGGGGCGCTTGAGGTTTTGATACGGCAGCGCCTTGCAGAGGAACTCGTTGCTGACGAGCGACACCATCACCAGGGACATGCCGCCCTGGTGCGCCTGCCGCAGCCAGCCCTCCCACGACTGCTGGTGCGCGATGGTGTCCCAACGCGGCCACTGCGTGTGCACCGTGGCGCGGCCCAGGTGCAGGCCGGTGTCGCCCTCGGTGCCCTCAATCTTGCCGATGAACTCCGAGGCCACCGCCCCGCCGATGCCGAAGAAGGCGGACAGGATGGGCACGCCGCTCAGGTCCACGTTGCCCGAGTTGGGGCACAGGTTGAGCATGTTGCTCAAATCCATGCGCACGCGGGCGTGGTCGCTCTCCGGCAGGCCGCCGTCACAGCTCGCCAGCGTGCCCAGGTGGTCCCCGTGGAACCAGCCGCCGCCGAAGGCCTCCTCCGCGAACATGTGGTGATGCAGCTCCGCGAAGCCCGGCACCGCCAGCGGCTGCGACGCCTCGGCCGCCGCTTCCGGCACGGGAGGCGGCGGCGCCTCTTCGACAGGGCCGCAGCCCAGACCGAGGGTGAACGACAACGCGGCCAGCGCACCTGGGCCGGCCAGACGGTGATACCCGGGCATGACGAGGCTCCCTTCTCTCGCTCCGAGAGACGAATGGAACCCACTCTCTTAGTGGAAGCAGTGCCCGAAAGACATGCGAGACACGCAAAACGTGTCCACTGGCATGGAAACATTGCGTCAATCGCAGGCATGGCCTGCGACGTCGCGGGCCGGGCTCCGTTCTCCAGATGAGGCACGGAAATGCGCGGCGCGGGCCCTTGGGGGGACCCGGTACTGGCGTGCGCACGGTGCCTCTTCGAGGAAGACATGCACACCCATCGATTCTTCTCGTTCCTCACCGCGGCGGTGCTCGGGCTGGGGGCTCAGGCCCATGCGGCGGCTCCCGCTGAGCCAGCACGTCCGCTGCGCATCCTCCTGACGACGGATGACGGCATCAACGGCGCGGGGATGCGCATCCTGCGCGACACGCTGTGCGCGGCGGGCCATCAGGTGACGGTGGTGGCGCCCTCGGCGGACCGGAGTGGCAGCAGCGGCGCGCTCACCACCAACGTGGTGATGCGCACCACGCGCGGCGGCTTCCCCTGCGGCGAGGGGACGGGCGCGTCGTGGGCGGTGACGGGAACTCCGGTGGACTCGGTGCTGTTCGGCCTGTCCGTCGTGTTCCGCGAGCAGCGTCCCGACCTGGTGATTTCGGGGATGAACTACGGACAGAACGTGGGGCGCGCGGTGAACCACTCGGGCACCGTGGGCGCGGCGGTGGCGGCGGCGGAGGAAGGCGTGCCGTCCCTCGCGGTGAGCATCGGGCTCAACCTGGCGGACTCGGGCACGGGCTTCTCGCAGACGCTGGCGGCGGCGCCACACGTGGCGACGTACGTGAAGGACCTGGCCGAGCGGCTGCGTGACACGGTCGGCCGCGACGAGCGCCTCTTGCCGGACCGCGTGGCCCTCAACGTGAACTACCCCGTCGTGCTGAACGAGGCCGGGCAGTTCGACCCGGCGCAGGTGGAAGGGCCCACGGTGACATCCGTGGGCCACGCCGAGGTGATTCGGCCCACGTACCTGCCCGTGCCGAACGCGCCGGACACGTACATCGCGCAGGGCCCCATCTGCGGGCTCGCCACCGAGTGCGCGCCGGAGACGCAAGCCGACGCGGACACCTCCGCGCTGGCGCAGGGCGAAATCTCCATCACCCCCCTCGCGGTGGACGGCAATGAGCGCCCGTCGCTGCGGCCCCTGCTGCGCGTGCGGCTGCGCAGGTAGCTACCCGCTTCCAGGCCCACCGAGCGGCAGCTCCACGACGAACGTGGCGCCGCCGCCCGGCGTGTCCTCCACGGAGAGGGCGCCGCCGTGGGCCTCCACGATGACGCGCGCCATCCACAACCCCACGCCCAGCCCGCTGTGGTGGCGCGTGGGGACCGCCCGCTCGAAGCGCTCGAAGAGGCGGGCCCGGTCCTCGGGACGGATGCCCGGGCCATGGTCCACGACGCGCAGCCGGGCCCGCCCCGCCCGCCGCGTGAGCTCCACCTCCACGGGCCGCCCCTGGGCATAGGCCGCCGCGTTCTGGAGCAGGCCCGTCAGCACCTGCCGCACCCGCGCCGGGTCGACGTCGCCGCCCACCCCGTCCTCCACCCGCGCCTCGACTCGCGTCCCGCTCCGCGCCAGCTCGTCCCGCAGCCGCGCCACCGTCTCCAGCACCAGCCCGCCCAGGTCCGTCCGGCTCCGCGCGAGCTGGAGCCGCCCCGTCGTCATCAGCGAGACATCCAGCAGCCGCTCCAGCAGCGCGCGCAGCCGCTGCACCTGGCGGCTCGCCGCCATCAGCTTCTCCTGGACGTTGGCGCGTGAGTCCTCGCTGAGCCCCCGCTCGATGAGGTCCAGGTTCAGCCGGAACGCCGCCAGCGGCGTCTTCAGCTCGTGGCTCGCGGCGGACAGGAACTCGTCCCGCGCCCGGACCGCCTCCCGCAGCGAGGCCTCCAGGGCCTCGCGGGCCGCCACCTCCCGCCGCACGCGCGCCAGCTCCAGCGTGGTCCGCACCCGCGCCCGCAGCTCGCGCGCGCTGAACGGCTTCACCAGGTAGTCGTCCGCGCCGGCCACCATCCCCTCCACCGTGGCCTCCTCCCCCGCGCGCGCGGACAGCAGGATGACCGGCACGGTCCGGGTGCGCGCATCCGCGCGCAGCTCGCGCACCAGCGCGAAGCCGTCCAGCCCCGGCATCATCACGTCGGAGAGGATGAGGTCCGGCCGCCACTCCCGCGCCCGCTCCAGCGCCGCGCTCCCGTCGGCGACCGCCTCCACCCGCGAGACGTCCCGCCGCAAGAGGCCGGTGACGTACGCGCGCAGGTCCGCGTTGTCGTCCGCGACCAGGATGCGCGCCTCCGCCAGCGCCGGGTCCTGCTCCGCGGCAGCCTCGTCCCCGGACTCGGGCTCGGGCGCGCGCGTCCAGTGCCGGAGCTCCTCGACGAAGGGCGCCGCTTCCGCCACCACCGGCCGCGCGCCCACCACGGGCCCGCTCTCCGCCCGCCGGGCCGGGAGGCGCACCGTGAAGGCGCTTCCCTCCCCCAGCCGGCTCGCCACGTCCACCGTGCCCCCATGCAGCGTCACCAACTCCCGCACCAGCGACAGGCCGATACCCGTGCCCTCGTGGCTGCGCCCCCGCGTGGCGCGCACCCGGTAGAAGCGCTCGAAGAGGTGCGGGAGCGCGCTCTCGGGGATGCCCACGCCGGTGTCCCGGACGACGAGCACGACCTGCCCGTCCTCCGCTCGCAGCGAGACGCCCACCTCTCCCTGGTGCGTGTACTTCACCGCGTTGGAGAGGAGGTTGAACAGGACCTTCTCCCACATCTCGGGGTCCACCAGGACGGGCACGGGCAGGGGCGGGCAGTCCACCGTCAGCCGCAGGCCGGCGTGCTCGGCGGCGGACCGGAAGGCGCTCGCCAGGCTCGACGTGAAGGCGGACAGGTCCGTGGGGACGAGGACGGCCTGCGCGCTCCCCGCCTCCACGCGGGAGAAGTCGAGCAGGCCGTTGACCATCTTCGACAGGCGCAGGACGTTGCGCCACACCATGGCGAGCCGCTCGCCGGTGAGCGGCTTCGTCGCGTCCGCCAGCGCGTCCTCCACGGGTCCCAACAGCAACGTGAGCGGCGTGCGGAACTCGTGGCTGATGTTGGAGAAGAAGGCCGTCTTCGCCCGGTCCAGCTCCGCCAGCGACTCGGCCCTGCGGCGCTCATCCGAATAGGCGTCCGCGTTCGCGATGGCCGCCAACACGTGCTCGCCCGCCAGCTCGAAGAACGCGCGGTAGCGCTCGTCGAACGCCCGCCGGGGGCTGACGCCCGCCACCAGGAAGCAGGACGCATGGTCCGCGCCCGCCTTCGCCAGCGGCAGGACCACCGCCGTGTGGGCGGGCTCCGGACACGTCCCTCCCGGAAGCCCGCCGAACCGGCGGACGACGTCCGTCACCACCTCCAATTGGCGGGAGCGCAGCGCGCGGGCCAGCGGCCAGTCGCGTTCCGCGCCGGGCCCCACGAGGTCCACCCCGGCCGGCGCGCCCGCCTCGCCCGGTGACAGCCCGGCGCTCGCGGCGAGCCGCGCGCTCTTCCCGTCCCCGGAGGTGACGTACAGCAGCGCGAAGGGAACATCGGAAGGGTTCTTCTGGAGGACGGCCGCGGCCATCTCCAGGGCCCCCACCCGGGTCCTCGCGTCGGACACCTGTCGCGCCAGCGTGCGCAGCGTCGCGAGCCGCCGCTCGCCCTCCACGCGCTCCGTCGTCTCGACGACGACCGCGAGCATGCCGCCGACACCGCCGGACTCGTCCCGGATGGGGCTGTAGGCCATGGTGAACCAGGCGTTCTCGAGGTAGCCGCTCCGCTCCAGCGGAAGGAGCATGTCCTCCAGCGCCACGGACTCACCGGTCCGCGTCCGCTCGATGAGCGGGCCTATCACGGACCACACCTCCGGGAAGATGTCCCGCGTCGGGGTCCCCAGCGCGGCCGGGTGCTTGCTGCCAATGATGGGCCGGTACCGGTCGTTGTAGAAGAACCGGAACCGCGGCCCCCAGGCGACCACCATGGCGAACTGGGACGACAGCATCATGCCGATGGCGGTCCGCAGGCTCTGCGGCCAGGTGGCGACGGCGCCCAGCTCCGTCTTCGCCCAGTCGGTGGAGCGCATCAGCGCCCCCAGCTCGCCACCGCCCTGCAGGAACTGCTCCCCTGGTGGTCGTGGGAAGCGGGCGCCACCTTCCGGCGCGCGTCCCTCCGGGAGGGATACCGGCACCACGGCCACCGGGAACTGAACGGTGAAGCGGCTGCCCTGCCCCGGGGTGCTCGCCACGTCGATGCGTCCCCCGTGGGCCGCGATGATGCCGTGCGCGATGGGCAGCCCCAGGCCGTGGCCCTCGCGGCCCTTCTGGGCGGTGTGCCAGTGGCGCTCGAAGATGCGCGGGAGCGCCTCGGCGGCGATGCCCGGACCGGTGTCCTCCACGAGGAAGTCCAGCCCTCCCTCGCGGGCGTGGACCCGGAGGGCCACGCGGCCCCCCTCGGGCGTGAACTTGATGGCGTTGGCCAGCAGGTTGGACAGGGCCTGGAAGACGCGCTCCCTGTCACAGACGAGCACCGGCAGCCCGGGCTCGACCTCGAGGTCGAACGCCAGTTGCTTCTCCCGGGCCAGTGGCTCGAACGCCTCGCGGACATCGCGCACCAGCTCCTCCGGCGCATGGGGCTGCCTGTCCAGCGACAGCGTCCCGGTGTCGATGCTCGCCAGATCCAACAGGTCGCCGATGAGCCGCCGCATCCGTCCCGCGGCGCGCCGGATGGAGGCGAGGTGCTTCTTCAGCGAGGCCTCGCCGTCCCTCCCCGCGAGCGCGCGCTCCATCAGCTCCACGGAGGCGAAGACGGACGTGAGCGGCGTGCGCAGGTCATGGCTGACGACGGCGAGCATCTCCTCGCGCGAGCGCGTGGCACGCTCCGCCTCCGCGAGCAGGCGCGTGGCGGCCGCCGCATGCGCGCGCTCGGCGGCGAGCGCCTCGTGGCGCAGGCGGGACAGGGTGAGCTGCGCGTTGACGCGGGCGAGCAGCTCGTTGGCGGCGAAGGGCTTGACGAGGTAGTCGTCCGCGCCCGCCTTCAGCCCGTCCACCGTGGCCTCCTCGCCCGCCCGGGCGGACAGGAGCACCACGGGCGTGGTGCGGGTGCGCTCGTCCGCGCGCAGCTCCCGCAGCAGGCCCAGTCCATCCAGCCCCGGCATCATCACGTCGGAGAGGACCAGGTCGGGAGGCCGTGCGCGCGCCGCGGCCAGGGCCCGCAGGCCATCCCCCACCGCCTCCACGTGCCAGTGCGCGGAGAGCAGGCGCACGAGGTAGCCGCGCATGTCCGCGTTGTCGTCCACCACCAGGATGCGCGCCCCCGTCTGGAGCGTCGACGGCACCGGCCCCGCCGCGCCCTCCTCCGGCGGGGGCCCGGCCGGCGGCGGGGTGCTCCACTGGGTCGCCTCCACGAGGAAGGCCGCGGCCCCGGCGGAATCGAAGGTCCGCGGCCCCGTCGCGGGCGCCCCGGCGGGCAGGTGGGCGGTGCCCGTGGGCAGCGTCACCGTGAAGGTGGAGCCCTCCCCCAGCGTGCTGCGCACGTCCACGGTGCCGCCATGCAGCTTCACCAGCTCGCTCACCAGCGCGAGCCCGATGCCACTGCCCTCGTGGCTCCGGCCGATGGCGCCCTGCACGCGGTGGAAGCGCTCGAAGACGCGGGGCAGCTCCTCGGGGGGGATGCCGGTGCCGGTGTCCCGCACGGACAGCTCCACCCGGCCGCCCAGCCACCGCAGGCCCACGCGGACTCCACCGCGCAGCGTGTGCTTGAAGGCATTGGACAGCAGGTTGAGGACGACCTTCTCCCACGCGGACGGGTCCACGAGGACGGGCTCCGGCAGCGGTGGGCATTCCACGGTGAGCTCCAGGCCGGCGGCCTCCATCGCCGAGCGGAAGGAGCTGGCCAGGTCCGCGGTGAGGGTGGCGAGGTCCGTGGGGACGAAGTGGGCCTGGGCCCGGCCCGCCTCCAGGCGCGCGAAGTCCAGCAGGCTGTTGACCAGCTTCTGCAGCCGCAGTCCGTTGCGGCGCACCAGCGCCAGGCGCTCGCGATGCGGCTCCGGCAGCGGATGCCGCGTGTCCGACAGGCAGTCCTCGACCGGCCCCAGCATCAGCGTCAGCGGGGTGCGGAACTCGTGGGAGACGTTGCTGAAGAAGACCGTCTTCGCCCGGTCCGCCTCCGCGAGCGCCTCGGCCCGGCGGCGCTCCTCCTGCCAGACGCGCGCGTTGGAGATGGCCGTCACCACCTGGTCGGCGGCAATCCGGAAGAAGCCCAGGTAGCGCTCGTCGAGCGGGCGCATCGGGTTCGTCCCGCACACGAGGAAGCCATCCACGTGGGGCTGCCCCGGGCGCGACAGGGGCACGCAGACCGTCGCATGGGGCATGCCCCCCTCCGGGACTCCCTCGGCCCCTGAGGACGGAATGGAGCCCCGGAGGATGGCGGGCTGGCCGGTGCGTGCCACCTGGCCGAGCGGCCACGGCCCCGTCCTGGGCGCGCCCTCCCCCTGCTGGAGGGAGAAGGGCCCCGCCGGCTCCTCGCTCTCGACGAAGCCCGCGGTGGCCACGCGGCGTGCCACCGTGCCGGCCTCTTCCGCCAGGAACACGCGGCAGGAGGGCACGTCCTCGGTGTTGGCGCCGAGGATGCGCGCGGCCACCTCACACGCCTCTTCCGCGGAGCGCGTCTGCGCGAGCGCGGTGCCCAGCTCTCTGAGCGTCCGCAGCTGCCGCGCGTCCTGCACCTGGGCGGTCGTCTCCTGGCACGTCACGAGGACGCCACCCACCCGGCCCGAGTCGTCCGGCACGGGGCTGTACGAGAAGGTGAAGTAGGTCTCCTCCAGGAACCCGTTGCGCAGCATGGGCAGCAGCAGGTGCTCGTTCCAGGTGGCCGGCCCGCCCGCGCGCACGTCATCCGCCTGGGGGCCGATGATGTGCCAGATTTCCTCCCACACCTCCGCCCCGGGCGCCCCGAGCGAGCGGGGGTGCTTGGCCCCCAGGATGGGACGGTACGCGTCGTTGTAGAGCTGGATGAGCTGGTCTCCCCACCAGAGCAGCATGGGGAAGCGGCCACCGAGCACCAGCCCCAGCGCGGTGCGCAGACTCGTGGGCCAGGTCTCCACCGCTCCCAGGGGGGTCCGCGCCCAATCGATGGAGCGCATCAGCGCGCCCATCTCTCCTCCCCTGTCGAAGATGTCGAGGACCTGGTCGTTCGTCATTGAGACCCGAGGGGCTCCTGGCTGGAAGGATCCGGATGCGGCAGGCCCTCTCGTCTAACAGCGGGCCGGGCGGTACAGGACGGCATTTGCCGGCTCCCTCGGGCGTGGGTGCACTGGACGACGGCTCGCCCCCACGGAGGCCGGGCCCGCCGAGCGAGGTCTTGCTTCTCGAGCATGACTGGCCGCGTCAGCGCGAGCCGTCCCGGACCGGGAGTATCGTCGGATTGCGCCCGGAGCGGCTCCTTCTCTCCCCGGAGCGCCAGCGAGGACCCATGCACCTGGATGACTACAGTCGCTATGACGCGGTGGGGTTGGCGGAGCTGGTCCGACGTAAAGAAGTGACTCCCGAGGAACTGGTACGGACGGCGGCGGCCGCCATCGCGCGAGTGAATCCCCGGCTCAACGCCGTCATCGACGTGCGCGAGGCGGAGGCCCTGGACGCGGTGAAGCGGGGCCTCCCGGAGGGGCCCTTCCACGGCGTGCCCTTCCTCATCAAGGACCTGGTGCTCCATGCCGCGAGCGTGCCCACGGACCTCGGCAGCCGGCTGGGCCAGGGGCTGGTGTTTCCGCATGACAGCGCGTTGATGGCGCGCTTCAAGCGGGCGGGACTGGTGCTGCTGGGCCGCACCAACACGCCCGAGTTCGGCAACAACGCCACCACCGAGCCCGTCCTCCACGGGCCCACGCGCAACCCGTGGAACCTGGAGCACAGCCCGGGCGGCTCCAGCGGCGGCTCGGCGGCGGCGGTGGCGGCGGGCATCGTTCCAGTGGCCCACGCCAACGACGGCGGCGGCTCCATCCGCATCCCCGCGTCACTGTGCGGCCTGTTCGGCATGAAGCCCACGCGCGGGCGCATCTCCTTGGGCCCGGACGTGGGCGAGGCGCTCAACGGCATGGCCGGTGAGCACGTGGTGTCCCGCACGGTGCGAGACAGCGCGGCGATGCTGGACGCGACGTGCGAGCCGGAGGTGGGTGACCCCTACTACCCCCCGCCGCCGCAGCGCCCGTTCCTGGAGGAGGTGCGCCGCAAGCCGGGCCGGCTGCGCATCGCGCTGGCGCGCACGGCGGCCGGAGGCGAGCCGGTGAGCCCCGACTGCGTCGCCGCCGTCGAGGACGCGGCGAAGCTGTGCCGGGAGCTGGGGCACGAGGTGGTGGAGGCGAACATCGCGTACGACGCCCGGGCGTTGAACGCGGCGATGACGAAGGTCTGGGCGGCGGCGCTGGCGAACTGGGCGGACGGGCTCAGCGCGATGCTGGGGCGCACGGCGGGGCCGGAGACGTTGGAGGCCACCTCGCTGGCGGCGGTGCAGCTCGGCCGGGACCTCAAGGTGTCGGAGCTCCAGGCGGCGCTGGCGGTCTTCAACCAGGTGTCGCGCTCGGTGGGGGCGTTCTTCGTGGAGCACGACGTGCTGCTGACGCCCACGGTGGCGGTGCCGCCGTACAAGCTTGGATTGATGGACGCGACGGTGCCGAGGGCGCCCGAGGATTGGTACGCGTACGTCTTCGGCTTCTGCCCGTACACGGCGGTGTTCAACGTCACTGGCCAGCCGGCGATGTCCGTGCCGCTCTCCTGGAATGCCCAGGGCCTGCCCATCGGTGTGCAGTTCGCCGGCCGCTTCGCGGATGAGGCGACGTTGTTCCGGCTGGCGGGACAGCTGGAAGAGGCCCGCCCGTGGGCGGGGCGCCGGCCGCCGGTGCACGTCACGCAGGCGGCTTGAGACACGGGCCTACCCATCCTCCAACGATGACCAGGGGCCCGCAGCGGAAACGCGGGCAACTGGCATCACGGAGCACGGCGTTCAGTTACGCATTAGCGAGCCGGCTCAGGGAATGCGCGGCTCCGAAGCTCGGGCTCGGGGGTGTCCTTGACGAACTGGGCGAATGGCACCTGGGCGTTGGACCCGGAATAGACGCTGGCCCGCCCGATGAGGTCTCACTCACAGTCGTAATTGGGCGGAGTGCCCCCATCCGGCACGACGATGGGCGTCGGCCCGCCCTGCTTCGCCAGCGCCTCGCCACAGTCCAGCGCCGTGTCTCCGGAGAGGGCTCGGTAGAGGACGCACGAGGCACGCTCGACGAAGAACGCCTGCCGGGGCCAGTCCGGCCCATGCGCCGCCAGAATCGCCACCGCGTAACGTCCTCCGTCCGGCAGGCGCACCAACCCCACCTCGTTGAGGATGTTGTAGCGCGCATCGTCCGAGCAGCAGCCCGGTGGCAGCCAGCCCGCCTTGTGCCGCAGGGACGCGCGCGCCGCGGGAGGCAGTCGCGTCCCCAGCCAGCCACCACAGCCGTCTCGCGGCGTCAGCTCCATCCACCCCAGCAACCGAGAGGTGGCGGCGGGCTTCAGCAGCTCGCCCTTCTCCAGCCGCTGGAGGAAGGACACCGCGTCCGCCGCGCAGAGATAGTTGTCGTTGTCGAGCGCCCGGGGCGAGTTCGTCGCGCGGCGCGGACGCCCGTAGTTCCACTTCGTGAGCGCGGTGTTCAACAGGCCCAGTGACTGCAGGTACCCGTTGATGGCGTCCGGCCCACCCACCAGGTCGATGACCTGACCGGAGGCCTCGTTGTCGGAGGTGCGGAAGACCTTCTCCGCCAGTGGCGACACCTTCGCCACGTCCGCCTTCTTCAGCGCGGCGGCCACCCAGAACACCTTCGCCGAACTCGCGGAAATGTGCGGCACCGTGTCCGCACTGCCCGCGTACTCCCCGGTGCGCAGGTCCTTGACCGCGATGGCCACGTCGGTGCCGGGAGTAATGCGCGCGGCCTCCTCGACCAGCGAGTCCACCACGGTCCGCAGGGGCACGTGGCGGGTGCCCGCGTCGGCGGGTTCAGCCGCCAGGGCCATCACCGCGACGAGACTCGAGACGACACACACGAAGGTTCGCATGGCGGCTCCCCTACCCCACCGAGATGCGCGCGAGCGCATCCCGCAGCCGCTCGGGCATGGCCACGGCCTTGCGTGTCTCCCGGTCCACGAAGACGTGCACGAAGTACCCGTGGGCGGCGGCCTGAGACTCGCCCTCCTTGAAGATGCCGATGCCGTACGTCACCGAGCGGTTGCCCAGCTTGTCCACGCGCAGCCCCGCGCGCAGCCGGTCCGGGTACGCGAGCGGCGCGCGGTACGCGCACTTCGACTCCACCACCAGCCCGATGACCGGGCCCGCATGGATGTCCAGCCCGCCCTCGTGGATGAGGAAGTGGTTCGCGACGGTGTCGAAGTAGCTGTAGTACGTGACGTTGTTGATGTGGCCATACACGTCGTTGTCCATCCACCGGGTGGTGATGGGCAGGAAGTAGCGGTAGCGGTCGTCGGACTCGACTTCGGACACGGCGGTGGTCTCCCCGGAAGTGGACTACCAGTAGCTCAGCGCGTGACGGAACAGGTCCGTGAGGACGGGCCGGGACATCTCCCGGGGCGCGTTCTGCAGCAGGCGCTGCTGCGGGAAGGCGCCCTCCGTGAGGGCCGCCACGTCGGCCTCGGTGTACCCGACGCCACCCAGCCCGTTGGGCATGCCCACCGCGCGCATGATGCGGATGACCTCCCGGGCCAGCACCTCGCCCGCGTCCTTCGGCGTGGCGCCGCGCGTGTCCGCGCCCAGCCCCTGGGCGGCCTCCAGGTGCCGCTCGGGGCTGACCTCCGCCGTGTAGCGGAACACCGCCGGAGCGTTGACGATGACGGCCATGCCGTGCGGCACCAGTGGCTCGCCGTCGGGATAGCCGGACGGGCGGAAGTCACGCACCAGCCCGGCCACCGCGTAGGCCATGCCGTGCGGCGCGTGGACACCCGCGTTGCCGAAGGCGATGCCCGCGAGCGTGGCGGCCCACATCGTCTGCTCGCGGGCCTCCGAGTCGCTCGCGTCCTTCACCGCGCGCTCCAGGTACAGGCCCATGAGGCGCAGCGCCTCGCGGCAGCCCAGGTCGCTCCATGGGTTGGCGCCCTGGCTCATGGGCCGCAGGCTCGGTCGCGCGGGCGCGGGACGGCGCACGTACGGGCGCGCCGTGTACGACTCCAGCGCGTGGGACAGCACGTCCAGCCCGCTGGCGGCCACCACCTCGCCGGGCAGGCTCGTGGTGCAGTCCGGGTCGATGAGCGCCTCCGTGGGCCGCAGCGCCGGTGACGCGATGCCCGTCTTCGCGGAGATGGAGAGCAGGTCGAAGATGGTGATGCCGGTGACCTCGCTGCCCGTGCCGGACGTGGTGGGGCACGCGATGTGCGGCTTGAGCGGGCCGGGCACCGGCTTTCCCGCCCCCACCGGGGCGTTGACGTACGTCAGGAAGTCCGCCGGATAGGTGGCGTAGAGGTTGGCGCCCTTGCACGTGTCGATGACCGAGCCGCCGCCGAGGGACACGTACCCGTCCGGCTGGACCTCCGTCGCGAAGCGCGCGGCGGCCAGGAAGGACTGGTCCGTGGGCTCGATGTGCACGTCCGTGTAGACGACCACGTCCAGCCCGGCGGCGAGCAGCGACTGGCGCACCTTCTCGAAGAAGGGCAGCCGCGCCACGCGCGCGTCGGAGAACAGCGCCACGCGCTTCATCCCCAGCGCGCGGGCCCGGTCCCCCACCTCCGCGAGGCACCCGCGCCCGAAGGTGACGCGAGACGTGTCCACGGTGAAGGCGTTGTCGCAGCCCTCGCCGACAGGGTGGTAGTGGCAGCAGCCCATCGCGTCCTCCAGCGCCGGTTGACGGCGCAATCTACCGCGAAGGCGCGTGGGGCCCCGGCTGGTTTTCGCCGGCCCGCGTAAAGCTTTCCCTGCTTGACGCTCGGCACAACCCAAGCCGGCGCACCTACGCACGCCGGCCCGGACCGCGGCATCGGTCGTCGCCGCGGTCCGGCTTCAGCATCCACGCGCGCGGCGTGCCACCACCGCCCGTGAGTCGTCGCCGCGGTCCGGCTTCAGCGTCCACGCGCGCGGCGTGCCGCTTCCCACGCCAGCCCGGACCGCGGCGCGCCGCTTCCCCGCGTCAGTCCCAGCGGCTGTTGAGCTTCAGCTTCCACGAGCGCAGCGTGCCGCTGCCCACGCCGGACGGGTTGGTGACGCGCAGGCGCCAGCGGCCGTTGACGGAGCTGTCGCGAGAGATGCCTCGCGTCACGGAGATGCGCGAGGGCGGCGTGCCCTCGTTCGGCCCGTCCCACAGCAGCGCCGTGTCCCCACCCGGGTCCACCAGCGTCAGCACCAGCCGGTGCGCCGAGGAGTGCGCCACGTCCACTTCCACGATGATGTCCTCCGGCACCGTGGCCAGCCCCACCACCACGTTGGCGGACTCCACCAGCGCGGTGGAAGCCGGCAGCGCCACGTCCGCGTACTGGGTGAACTCCCCGGTCATCCACGCCGGCCGGCACCAGCCCTCGGACGCACCGGACGGGATGCCGTGGCAGGACAGCCCGGACTGGCACGGCGCGAAGACGGAGCACGTATCGCCGTCACCCGCGATGGGCGCGGTGTTCCGGCAGCGCCCGTAGGAGCTGGAGCCGTCATTCGGAATGCCCTCGCAGACGAGCCCCGCCGCGCACGTCGTGTCGATGGTGCAGGGGTCACCCTCGGGCACCAGCGTGGACATCGCCGTCTTGAACTGCTGCATCACGGTGCCGTCCACGTTGGCCAGCCGCGACAGCTCCACCATGTGGGCGATGGGGCGCGCGGCCAGGATGTCCTGCACCGCCAGCGGCGCAATCCCGTACGTGGTCTCCAGGGAGGAGGCGCTCTCCGTGTTGGCCAGCTTCAGCGTGCGCCGCGCCTCGGCCAGCGTGAAGGGGAGCCCGTCGAAGTGGCCCACCAGCGCGTCCAGCGGCAGCTCCGTCACGCGGCCGGTGCCCCGGGCGTACCACTCCAGGTCCGCGAGCGTGGCCGGGCCCACGTAGGCCACCGCGTCCACCTGGGCGATGGAGACGAAGCGGCGGTCATCCGCCGTGTGCTCCACGCCATCCGGCCCCGCGCGCCAGGCAATCAGCGCCTGCGCGGCGCGCACGTCCAGCGGCACCTCGTTGTCCAGCACCGCCACCGTGGTGGACCCGTCATTCAGGAAGGCGAGCACGCCCGTGGAAGCGGGCGTCCCGTCGGCCAGCGCCTGCGACTGCGACACCGCGAGCGACGCGCCAGGCTCGTTGGAGGACACGGGGCTCCCGCAGCTCATCAGGAGGGGAAACCCCACGGACACGGCGAATACCAGGGAAGATCTGGAGGTCATGCCTCCCGTCTACCCCAGGTGGCACCGCGAGTGTCATGCCATCTTCGTCACTGGGCGGGCGCGTGGTCCGCGTTGTCGACGATGGAGCGGGCCCCGGCGGAGTTGGCGCAGTGGGCGCAGCAATAGAAGGTGTTGTTGGCCTCGATGCCGTGGCCCAGCACCTTGCAGCCGCAATGGTCGCAGATGGGGGCCAGCTTGTGGATGGCGCACTCGAAGCTGTCGAAGGTGTGGGTGACGCCAGCGGTGATGACCTGGAAGGCCAGGTAGTAATCGTTGCCGCAGACCTCGCACTTGGCCATGGGAGCCTCCTCCCGGGAAGAGTGGCCACCGTCACGCGTCCCGGAGGGGCCCGGGCGCGCGGCCGGCTTCCTCCCGGGGCGGGCCTTCCGACGCTCGCCGGCCCGCCCGGGCTCGGCTACCGTCCGCCGCCCTATGTCGGCAACCACGGTGGGCTTCTGGGGCCCGAGCACCTCGTCGGTGGACTGGTGCGAGACGAACTACGAGCACCTCCACCATGTCGCCGAGCTCTTCAACTCGGCCTCCAGCCTCGTCCTGGTGCTCGTGGGGCTCGCCGGCCTCGTGCTCCACCGGCGCGTGCTGGAGCGGCGCTTCCTCCTCGCCTTCGCGCTGCTGTCCGTGGTGGGCGTGGGCAGCACCGCGTTCCACGCGACGCTGCTGCGCGAGTACCAGATGCTGGACGAGCTGCCGATGCTCTACCTCGCCATCGTCATCGTCTACATCCTCCTGGAGAACCGGCCCCAGCGCCGCTTCGGCGTCTGGTTCCCGCTGCTGCTGCTGGCGCACGCCGTGTTGGTGACGTACCTGACGGCCTTCACCCGGGGCACTGTCCAGTTCTTCCTCTTCCAGGTGAGCTTCGCGTCGCTCGAGTTCTACGCGCTCGGCCGCACCTACTTTCTCCAGCGCAAAAGCCCCGACGCGCGGGTGAAGCGCCTGTTCCGGCTCGGCATCGGCGCGTACGCGCTCGCCATCGTCCTGTGGCTGAGCGACATCCAGTTCTGCCCCACCCTCAACCAGGTGCTCCCCGCGCACGGCGTCCCCAACCCGCAGTTCCATGCGTGGTGGCACGTGCTCGTCTCCTTCGGCTTCTACGCACTCCTGCTCGTCATCGCGTACGACAGGCTGACGACGCTCGGGCGGCAGCCCCGCCTCGC
This sequence comes from Pyxidicoccus fallax, assembly GCF_012933655.1. Classification (GTDB taxonomy): domain Bacteria; phylum Myxococcota; class Myxococcia; order Myxococcales; family Myxococcaceae; genus Myxococcus; species Myxococcus fallax. The sequence continues at coordinate 38,336 of NZ_JABBJJ010000017.1, forward strand.
CTCCGGCCCCGGACGGATTCCCCGCGTCCTGGGCACACCTTGACCCGCAGGGCCCCACACCCCGAGTCAAGACGCCAGTACAGTCACAATGTACTAATGCCATATGGTTGACGTTTGGAGGCGCCGCGTCGGAGAGTGTGGGTTCAGTACTCCCCCCACACGAGGCCCCTCTTGCTCAAGCGTCATCGGCGGCTCATCGCGACCTCGACGGTCGTGGTGGTCGCGGTCGTGGCCGTGCCCTCTGGTGCCAGCGCGTACAAGCGCTGGAAGGCGCGCAACGCGCGCACGAAAATCTCCCACTTCCTGAAGGACCCGAGCGCCGGAGAAGTCTCTCCGGAGGTGCTCCAGGAGCTCATGGCCACTCGCGGAGAGGCGGAGCCCGAGCAGGGCGAGGCGGAGGGTGACGATGCGATGCGCCGCCGCGTCGCCTCGCGAATGCTGTGGGGCGTGCCCACGCCGGAGGTGATGGAGCACCGGGCGCGCGTGGCGTACCGGGAGTCGCGGCGCTGGGAGAAGACGCTGCCCCGCGCTCGCGCGCCGTGGGACTGGTTCGCGGAGCCGTCCGGCGCCAACAAGGCCGTCGTCTCCGGCCTGTCGTGGGTGAACCTGGGGCCCACCAACGCCAACTTCCAGTTCAACGGCACCCTCTACAACGAGGTGGACTCGGGCCGTATCTCCGGCATCGCCGTGCACCCGGTGGACCCGCAGGTGGTGTACCTGGCCACGAGCGGCGGCGGCGTGTGGAAGACGTTCAACTTCGGCACGGCCAACCCCACCTGGGCGCCGGTGAGCGAGTCGCTGGGCAACCTGGCCATTGGCGCCATGGACCTGGACCCGACGAATCCGGAGACGCTCTACGTGGGCGCCGGTGACTTCGTGGACACGCCGGGCGGCCACGTCGTGAAGAGCGAGGACGGCGGCGCCACCTGGGGCGAGCCGGTGGGCCTGTCCGGCCAGTACCCGGCGGGCTCCGGCGGCCTGTCCGTCAAGGCGCTGCGCATCCGCGCCGTGAAGGTGGACCCGGCCAACCCCAGCGTCGTGCTGGTGGGCACCGAGGTGGGCCTGTTCCGCTCCACCAACGCGGGCGCGAGCTTCACCCTGGTGGACCTGCCCAACTCGGGCACCGTCCAGAAGTCCGAGAGCGTCTGGAGCATCGTCTACACGGGCGCGGTGGGCGGCGTGAGCCGCTGGGCCCTCAGCGGCACGTACGCGTGCGCCGCCAACCTGCCGCCCCCGGAGCCCGGCCTGGGTCAGGAGGCGGGTGAGGTCGGGTGCGCCGCGGGAAACCCGGGTGACATCTGGACGAGCACCGACGCGGGCGCGACGTGGAGCTCGCGCAAGGCGGCGGGCACCATTCCCTCCACCCTCGTGGGCCGCATCACCCTGGCCGCGGGCACGCCGTCCAGCGCCACCCCGCCGGTGACGGTGGTGTACGCGCAGCTCGGCAACCAGGACGAGTACTACGGCTCCGCGGGCGCGGGGTACTGGCGCTCCATCAACTCGGGCACGAACTGGACGTCCATCACCGGCACCCTCGCCAACGCCACCACCTCCGTGAATGGCGAGCGCGACTGCGGCAGCGTCAACGTGAATGACGCGCAGGCCTGGTACAACGCGGCCATCGCCGTCGACCCCGCCAACGACAACAACGTCCTGGTCGGCGGCATGCTGTGCGGCCTGCGCACGCGCAACGGCCTGGCCTCCTCGCCCTCGTGGGAGAACGTCTCCCATTGGCTGCCCAGCAGCGGCTACGGCCAGGTGACGGGCGGCACGCTGGACTATGTCCACGCGGACTGGCACCGGGCGCTCATCGTCCGCACCGCGACGGGGTCCGTGGCCCTGGCCGGCACGGACGGCGGCCTCTACGTGTCGCGCAACCTCTTCGACGCCACGCCCGCGTACCGGGTGGCGTGGGACGGGCAGAACCGCGGCATCGTCACCCACCTGAGCTACTCGGTGGCCTCGGGTGACCCGGCCACGGGCAACCCGTACCTGGCCTACACGGGCCTGCAGGACAACGGCACGCGCTTCCGCGACCCGTCCGCCGGCCCCCTCTCCACCACCTTCAACCAGGTCATCGGCGGTGACGGCTTCGGCGCCGTGGCCGCGAAGAACCCCGTGTCCGGCGCCACCATCTACTGGGCGAGCGTCAACGGCAGCAGCGAGTACTGCATCCCCACGGCCGCCAACAACCAGTGCAACGCCGGCACGGCCTGGACGACGAGGGACCCGACGCCCCGGTCCATCAGCAGCTGCTCCACGGACGGCTACCAGTTCATCATCCGCTACGCGCTGGCGCCGGCGAGCCCCAATCCCAACACCGTGCTGACGGCCACCAACAGCTCCATCCACCGGGTGAGCGGCACGGGCAACTGGCAGGTCATCAGCCCCTGCCTCACCGGCTACACGCGCCTGCTGTCCGCGTCGCCCACCATTGACGGCCTGTACGCCGTGAGCATGAGCGGCGGTCGCTTCTACGTCACCAGCAACTGCCAGGGCAGCACCACCAACTGCACCTGGACGCGCACCAGCGTGCTGGGCTTCGACGTGAACGGCAATGGCACCATCGCCCTCGACGAGCAGCTCTCCTACACCACGCAGGCGGCCTTCCCGCCCACCACGCCGCAAGGGACGAGCCCCGGTGACGTGTTCGTGGCGGCGAGCGTCGCGCCCCTCACGGGCGACAACGCCACGGTGGTGCCGGACGCCCTGGGCCACCTCTTCATCACCCGGGACCGCGGCACCACGTGGGCGCCGCTGCACGGCAACGGCACTGGCCATGACTTGCCCAACGTGGGCATCGACGTGGTGCAGTACGACCCGTCGGACCTGACCAACCGCACCCTCTACGTGGGCACCGAGCTGGGCGTGTACCGCTCCACCGACGCGGGCGAGACGTGGGAGCGCTTCGGCTCCGGCCTGCCGCTGGCGCGGGTGTCGGACATGTTCATCAGCCGCACCGGCGCGCTGATGCGCGTGGCCACCTACGGGCGCGGCCTGTGGGAGCTGTACCCGTCCGCCACCGCCGAGAAGGGCGTGAGCGGCAACGGAGACTGGAACCGCGACCAGCAGCTCGACTTCGTGGACCTGGCCGCCGCCGCCAGCCGCCTGGGCAGCGACCCGTCCACCACGGCCCTGCCCCACTACGACTGGAACAGCGACATGACGGGCACGGTGAACGGCATCGACTCGGCCGACCTCTCCGAGCTGCTCAACCGCATGGGAGGCCGCCCGTGAGCCGCGCCTCCACCTCCCCCTTCCTGGAGATGACCTCCGTGAGCTTGAAGAACCTGGCGCTCCTCGTCTTCGCGAGCGCCCTCATCCTCAGTGGCTGCGGCGGCGACTCCAAGCCGCCGGGACCGACGGAGCCACCGGCGCCGGTGGCCCGCAGGCTGGCCTTCACCGTGCAGCCCTCGCAGGCGGTGACGGGCGCGGCGCTCGACCCCGCGGTGCAGGTGACGGTGCAGGACGCCGACGGAAAGACGGTCGCTGGCGCGCAGGTCACCGTGACGCTCGCGCTGGAGGCCAACCCCACGGGCGCCACCCTCTCCGGCGCCGCGCCGGTCCGGACCGCCCAGGGCGTGGCCACCTTCTCCGGTTTGACGCTGGACAAGGCGGGCGAGGGCTACACGCTGGTGGCCCGGGCCGACGGCCTGGAGTCCGCGACGAGTCAGCCCTTCGGTATCATCCCCTCGTCCGCCCGCGCGCTCGCCTTCACGCCAGAGCCCGGTGAGCTGGAGGCCGGTGGCACCTTCGCGTCGGGCGTGCGAGTGACGGTGACGGACGCGGCTGGCAGGCCCGTCCAGGGGCACGTGCCCGTGAGCCTGGCGCTGGGCGCCAACCCCGCGGGCGGCACCCTCACTGGTACCCTCACCGTCGACACCATCGACGGCGTGGCGCTCTTCACCGAGCTGTCCATCGACAAGGCCGGCGAGGGCTACACGCTCGTCGCCACCACGCCGGGCGTGGCGCCCATCACCAGCGCCGCGTTCCGCGTGAAGCCGGGCCCCGCGAAGTCACTCGTCTTCGTCACCGGGCCCTCGTCGGCCGCCGTGGACGCGCACATCTCCCCGGCCGTGCAGGTGCGGCTGGTGGACGCATACGGCAACACCGCCACCGGGTCCACCGACGCTGTCACCGTGTCGCTCGCCGGCAGTCTCGTCGGCACGCTCCGGGGCACCCTCACCGCCACCCCCGTGGACGGCGTCGTCACCTTCGCGGACCTCTCCGTGGACATGGTGGGCATCTTCGAGCTCGGCGCCACCAGCCCCGCGCTGGAGGGCGTCACGTCCGCCACCTTCGACATCGTCCCGGGGCCCGCCGCGAGGCTCGCCTTCAGGGGGCACCCCTCCCGCGTGAGCGCGGGAGACAACGTGGCCCCGGGGGTGGAGGTGACGGCGCTCGACGCGCGCGGCAACATCGCCACCTCCTTCACGGGCGTGGTGACGGTGGCACTCGACGCCAACCCCACCAGCGACACGCTCCAGGGCACCCTCACCACCAGCGCGGTGGCCGGCGTGGCCCGCTTCGACAACCTGTCCCTGCGGCGCGCGGGCACGGGCTATACCCTGGCCGTCTCGGCGCAGGGGCTCACTTCCGCCACCTCGCGCCCGTTCGACGTGACGCCGGGCGAGGCGGCGGCGCTCGTCTTCACCACACAGCCCTCCACCATCGCCATCGACGCGGCCTTCAACCCGACCGTGGCCATCACCGTGCATGACGCCTTCGGCAACACGGTGACGGGCCACTCCGCCCCCGTGGAGCTGGCACTGGCCAACAACCCCACCGGCGTCTCGCTGACGGGCACGGTGTCCGTCACCCCGGTCAATGGCGTGGCGTCCTTCCCGGGTGTCTCCGTGAATCAGGTGGGCACCGGCTACCAGCTCTCCGCCTCCACCTCCACGACGAGGAGCACCGCCACCTCCGCGGCCTTCAACGTCACGGCGGGCGCTCCCGCTCGGCTCGTGTTCACCACGCAGCCCTCCCGCGTGAGCGCGGGAGACAACGTGGCTCCGGCGGTAGAGGTGACGGCGCTCGACGCGCGCGGCAACATCGCCACCTCCTTCACGGGCGTGGTGACGGTGGCGCTCGACGCCAACCCCACCAGCGACACGCTCCAGGGCACCCTCACCACCAGCGCGGTGGCCGGCGTGGCCCGCTTCGGCAACCTGTCCCTGCGGCGCGTGGGCACGGGCTATACCCTGGCCGTCTCGGCGCAGGGGCTCACTTCCGCCACCTCGCGCCCGTTCGACGTGACGCCGGGCGAGGCGGCGACGCTCGTCTTCACCACGCAGCCCTCTCGCGTGAGAGCGGGCGACGACGTGGCCCCGGAGGTGGAGGTGACGGCGCTCGACGCGCGCGGCAATGTCGCCACCTCCTTCGGGGGCCTCGTGACGATGGCGCTTGCCTCCAACCCCACCAGCGACACGCTCCAGGGCAACGTCGCCGTCAGCGCGGTGGCCGGCGTGGCCCGCTTCGGCGCCATGTCCCTGCGGCGCGTGGGCACGGGCTACACCCTCTCCGCCTCGGCGCAGGGGCTCACCTCCGTCACCTCCCTCCCGTTCGACGTGACGCCGGGCGAGGCGGCGACGCTCGTCTTCACCACGCAGCCCCGCACCATCGCCTTCGGCGCGACCTTCAACCCGGCCGTGGCCGTCACCGTGCGTGACGCCTTCGGCAACACGGTGACGGGCCACTCCACGCCCGTGGAACTGGCGCTGGCCACCCACTCCTCCGGCGCCTCGCTGACCGGCACGGTGTCCGTCACCCCTGTCAACGGCGTGGCCAGCTTCCCGGGCATCTCCGTGAATCAGGTGGGCACGGGCTACGTGCTCTCCGCCTCCACCCCGGGGCTCACCGCCAACTCCTCGGCCTTCAACGTGACGGCGGGCGCGCCCGCGCGGCTCGAGTTCGGGGTGCAGCCGTCGAACGTCGTGGCCGGCGTCGCCATCGCTCCGGCGGTGACGGTGCGGGTGGTGGACGCGCATGGCAACACGGTGACCACGGCCACCAACAGCATCATCGTGGCCATCGGCAACAACCCGGGCGTGGGCATCCTCAACGGCACGAAGACGGTGAGCGCGGTGAATGGCGTGGCCACCTTCTCCACGCTGTCCATCACCAGGTCGGGCGTGGGCTACACGCTGACGGCCTCCGTCGGCGGCAACAGCCTCACCACCGGCGTCAGCGCCCCCTTCACCGTGACGCATGGCGCGGCGAGCGCGCTGTCCTTCTATACGAATGCGCCCAACGTGGTGTCCGCGGGCCTGCCCATCACCCCGGCGGTGAAGGTGGGCGTGCGTGACTCCTACGGCAACACGGTGACGAGCTCCACGGCGCCCATCACCCTGTCGCTGTCCGCCAACCCGGGCAGCTCCACGCTGGGCGGCACTCTCACCGTCAACGCGGTGGATGGCGTGGCCACCTTCCCGGACCTCACGCTCAACCGGACGGGCCTCAACTACCGCTTCGCGGCGGCCTCCCAGGGGTTGACGAGCAACACGTCCGCCCTCTTCAACGTGGTGGCGGGCCCCGCCGTCCGCCTCGCCTTCACCACCCAGCCGGCGAACGTGGCCGCGGGTGCCGTCATGACGCCCTCGGTGCGAGTCGCGGTGCAGGACGCCTTCGGCAACACGGTGCAGACGTCCAGCGTCTCGGTGCTCATCGCCATCGCGAACAACCCCACCGGCGCGGTGCTGACCGGCACGTCCCCGGTGACGACCAGCAACGGCGTGGCCACCTTCACCAACCTCCGCCTGGACAAGGTGGGCACGGGCTACACGCTGGAGGCCACCGCCTCCGGGCTGACGGCGGTGACGTCCACCGCCTTCAACGTGACGGCGGGCGCGGCCACCCAGCTCGCCTTCACCGTCCAGCCCGGCAACATCAGCGCGGGCGGGACGTTCGACCCGGTGGTCCAGGTGACGGTGCGGGACGCCGGCGGCAACACGGTGACGACCTCCACCGCGAGCATCACCCTGGCCCTGGGCAACAACCCCGGAGGCGGCCCCCTGTCCGGCACCACCGTCGTGAGCGCGGCGGGCGGCGTGGCCAGCTTCCCCGGCGTGTCGCTCGTCCGGGCGGGCTCCGGCTACACCCTCACCGCGAGCGCCACCGGCCTGACGGCGGCCACCAGCAACACCTTCAACGTCACCCCGGGCGCGGCGCACCACCTGGCCTTCACCGTGCAGCCCTCGCGCGCCTCCGTCGGCCTGGCCCTCGGCCCGGTGCAGGTGAGCGTGCAGGACGCGCACGGCAACACCCGCACGGACGCGGCGAATGACATCACCGTGGCGCTGGGCAACAACCCGTCCGGCGCCACGCTGTCCGGCACCCTCACCGTGGCCGCCACCCAAGGCGTGGCCTCCTTCGGAGACCTCGTCCTGGACGCGCGCGGCAACGGCTACACGCTCACCGCCAGCACGCCGGACCTCACGGGCGCCACCAGCACGGCCTTCGACGCGGTCATCGCCGGCACGCGGCTCGTCTACGTGGAGCCGGAGCCGGGTGGCCGCATCGCCCTCGTGAGCAACCCGGCGTCCACGCAGACCACGGTAGTGCTGGACGTGGTGACCCTGGAGGACCTCACGGGCTACGCGGTGGGCATGAACCTGCCGCTCGACGCGAGCCGCGTCCAGGCTGGCGGCTCGCTGATGATTCCGGGCGCGGTGCTGTCGCCGGGCGTCAACCCGGTGGCCGCCTATGGGCAGCTCCCGGCGAGCGGCCCACTGGCCAGCGTGCTCACCACCGGCCTGAGCCAGAAGGCCGCGGGCGAGGGCGCGGTGGCCACCGACACGGCCATTCCGGCCGGCTCCGTCCTCTACTCGGTGCAGCTCGCCCTGAGGCCCGGCGCCGACTCCGGCGTGGTGTTCGACGGGACGGCGCTCGGTCCGAAGTTCCAGGCGCTGTTGAGGGACCGGCTCGGCAACGACGTCGTCGGCCGCGCCGGGTTCGCCGTCGGCCGGCTCGAGGTGCAGTAGCGGAAAAGGCGGGCCCGTCAGGTTCCACCTGGCGGGCCCGTCCGTTCTCTCCAGAGGACACGAACAGACGAAACACCGCCGGGTGGCGCACGGAGTGTGCCCGCCGCGGTGCTGTCAGTTCTCACGCAGGCCGACGTCGGATGGCCCCGCTGCGCCCACCCGACGAAAGGCTCGCGATGTCCTCCTCCCGGAATCCGAAGCGCGCTCACGCCATCCTGTTCGGCCGCAACCCGCACCAGTACGACACCTTCGACGTGGAGGCCGAGGCCGCCGAGGCCCTCGGCGTGGACACGTACCAGGCGGACCTGTCGGCCCTGCTGTCGGGCAATGCCTCCCAGGCGCTGGCGGCGGTGCCCGCGTGCGGAAGCCTCCGGCTGCTGTACCGCGGCTGGATGCTCACCGGCGAGGAGTACGCCGCGCTGGACGAGGCCGTCTCCGAGCTCGGCCACCAGTTGATGACGACGCCGGAGCAGTACGCGGCGGCCCACTACCTGCCCAATTGGTACCCGCGCCTCGCGCCCTACACCGCGCGCTCGGTGTGGACGGAGGGGACGGATGCGACGGAGGCCTGGAACGCGGCGAAGGCGCTCGGCTCGCCGCCCTGGCTCGTGAAGGACCACGTCAAGTCGGCCAAGGAGCGGTGGGCGGAGGCCTGCTTCGTCCCGGCCGGCGCCACGCGCGAGGACTTCGAGCGCATCTGCGCCAACCTCGTCGAGGAGCGCGGGGACCGCTTCGAGCGCGGGCTGGTGGTCCGCCGCTACCTTCCCCTCAAGACTTTTGGACGGACGCCCGCCGGGCCCGCCCACCTGGAGTTCCGCCTCTTCTTCGGGCGCGGCCGGCTGCTGGCCGCGGAGCCGTACCATGACTTCGACGTGGAGGTGCCCGACTTCTCCGCCTTCGAGCCGCTCGCGCGCCGCATCGACTCGCCCTTCTTCACCCTGGACGTGGCCATGCTGGAGGACGGCGGCTGGGCGGTGGTCGAGGTGAATGACGGTGGGGTGTCAGGACTGCCCCCCAGTCTGGATCCGCGAGAGCTCTTCGCGGCGCTCCTGCGCATTGACCCGGCGTGAGGGCAGGCGGCCGTCCAGGCCCCTTCCCCGGCGCTGCTACGCTTCCGGGAAGGGGCCCGTTGGCCCGGCGCGCGAGTTCGCGCCGTTTCAGGAGCGTCATGTCGAAGCGTTTGCAGAACAAAGTGGCGGTCATCACGGGTGGCAACAGCGGCATCGGACTGGCGACAGCGCAGCTCTTCGTGGAGCAGGGGGCCCGGGTGGCCATCCTCGGCCGGGACGAGAAGACACTGAAGGCGGCGGCGGAGGGGCTCGGCCCCGCGGCGCTGGCCGTGCAGGGTGACATCTCCCGGATGGAGGACCTGGACCGGCTCTACGCCCGGACGACGGAGGCCTTCGGCAAGGTGGACATCGTGTTCGCCAATGCCGGCGTGGTGCAGCTGCGCACCCTGGAGGAGACGGACGAGGCCCTGTTCGACAAGCTGGTGTCCATCAACTTCAAGGGCACCTACTTCACGGTGCAGAAGGCGCTGCCCCACCTCAACGAGAAGGCGTCCATCATCCTCAACACCTCGCTGGCGGGCTCGATTGGCGTGCCAATGACCAGCGCATACGCGGCCACCAAGGCCGCGGTGCGCTCGCTGGCGCGCAGCTTCGCCGCGGAGCTGGTGGGCCGGGGCATCCGCGTCAACGCGCTGAGCCCGGGCGCCATCCACACGCCCATCGGCGCGAGGATGGACAGCCCGCGCGAGGTGCTGATGGACTACGGCGCGAAGATGATGGCGCGCATCCCCATGAAGCGCCTGGGCGCCGCCGAGGAGGTCGCCCGCGCGGCCCTCTTCCTCGCCTCGGACGAGTCCTCCTACGTGCTGGGCGCCGAGCTGACGGTGGACGGCGGCGTCACGCAGCTATAGCGCCCGGCCTCACCGGCGTCCCGGCCGGCGCGGCTCCCGAGCGGACCGCGCCGCCCGGCCATGGCCACCGTCTCCCGCCTGCTCGATTTCATCCGGCGTCCACGGCATCTCGAGCTGGTCCTGCAAGTCATAGAGCGTGTCACCGCGCACGAGGCCGCGCCGCCCACGGCGCACGCGGAAGCGCACCGGCCGGTCGAACAGTGGCAGCTCCTCCTCCACGAGCGTGCGCGCGAGCTTCTCCGGCAGCTGGAGCCACACCACTCCATGCGGCTCCCCCGCCTCGTCCTCCTCCACGTCGTAGACGAGGTCCACGTCCTCGTCGCGGAGGCTCACCGTGTCCGGCAGCTCCAGGTACGGCGCGCGCACCTCGGGCGGGACGAGCGCGTCCAGGTCGAGCGCCAGCGGGCGCGCCAGGAACGCCTCCATGGAGTCCACCCCGTCGAGCCGCGTCTCGTAGAGGGCCGCCAGCTCGGCCTCCTCCAGCCGGGGCGTGCGCCCTCCCGAGCGGCGCCACACCTCACGCACCTCGTCGATGAGCGGCTGGTTGCGCTGCACGGCCGGATGGTGCGCCTCGCCGGACGCCAGGGCCTCGGCGAGCACCCGCCGCGCGCGCGGGGCCACGTCCGGCCCCCAGGCGGCGAGCGGCTCGACTTCACGGTCCAGCTCGAAGCCGGAGTGCTCCAGGCTCCACTCCAGCACCACCGAGTCGTATCGGGCGTCGTACGCCACGTCGGGGCCGCCGCGGCGCGCGTACTTGCGCAGCAGCTCCAGCGGCACCTGCGTCCCCTCGATGGACGCGTTCGTCCCGCCGGAGCGGTCCGCGAAGTAGCGGAGGGTGCCCGCCACCGCGCCGAAGTTGGGGCACACGCTCGTCTTCGCCACGCGCACCGGCTCACCCGCGGCCGTCTGCTCGTCGATGACGAGGTCGAAGGGCATGTAACACGCGAGCAGGTCCATGAGGCGCCGGTGCACGTCCTCGTCCACCAGCGGCATCCGCTCGGGCAGCTCCAGGCCCACGCTCCGGTAGACGCTGGCCATGGCCAGCGCCGCGTCCTCCACGGCCTTCACGAGCACGCCCCGCCGCTCCGCCCAGAGCGCCAGCTTCTCCGCGTGGAACACGTGGCGCGGCAGGCCGTACACCTCGCCCACCGAGCCCGCCTCGCGGTACGCGTCCGCATAGAGGTTGTACGCGGTGAGGTGGTCGCTGCCGGGGACGAGCACGCCGTCCAGGTTCCGCTCCTCGCGCGTCATGCGGTGCAGGGACTCGATGGCGCTGCACACGGCGAGCACGGGCAGCAGCGCGTCCTCCGCGTGGACGATGAGCTCCGCCCACTCGCGCTCCACCGGGAGCGCCTCCACGGCGCGGCCGTACGACGTCAACCGCCCCTGTGCATCGACGACGTTTCGCGCCTGCAGCCGCAGGAGCGCCTCCGTGTAGGCGGCCCTGTCCAACGGCACCGGCAGGTCCAGCGTGTCGGCGCGCACGCCCAGGGCGGCGGCGGTGAGGACGACGCGCTCGGCGTCGCCCGCGAGCTGGAACTCGGGCGTCGTCGGGCGGAGCGCGAAGAAGTCGATGTCCCGGTCGCTCAGGATGAAGACGCGTCCGCCCTCCACGCGGCCGTGCACGCGGCCGGCCATCTGGAGCAGCTCGTTGTTGCCCAGGTGCACGCGGGTGAGCACGTTGCGCCCCTGGGAGATGAGGTTGGCGAAGCGCGTGTCGTCGATGACGACGGTGTCGAGCCCCGGCACGTTGAGCGCGCTCTGCCCCGCAGCCGTCATGGCCAGCAGGTAGGGCCGGGGCTCCGTCCCCTCGAGGAACGGCCGGATGACGCGAATGGGCTGCCCACCGTGGTACCAGGCCGCGTTGATGTCGGGCCACCGGGTGCGCACGGAGATGGCCACCTGCTCCACCGCCGCCCGGGTGGGGAGGAAGACGCCCACGCCGCGCCGCTGCGCCTGGACCTCCTCGAGGAACGTCTCGTCGAGGAACGCGAGGGGCTCGCGTCGCTCGACGGAGACGCGCGCGGCCTTCGCCGGGTCGAAGGCGGAGACCTGGAGCACCTCGGCGCTGTCGAGGTAGCGGACGTAGAACTCCGGGTCCACCGTGGCCGACAGCCAGATGAAGCGGCAGCCCACGCGCTTGCCCAGCGCGAGGCACAGCTCCAGCTCCGCGGACGTCTGGTGGATTTCGTCGATGACGAGCGTGTCGTCCGCCTGGATGTCGCCGTTCTGGAACCAGCGCCGCGCGATGCCCGTGGTGACGATGACGACATTCCAGTGGGGCGTCTCGGGCGTCGCCTCGCGCTCGCGGTTCACCACGCCCACGCGGAGCGGCTGGCGCAGGAGCTCCTCGGCGATGGGCCGGATGGCCAGCGTCTTCCCCGTCCCGGTGCCGGCGACGATGCCGAAGCCCTTCCTCGCGCGAGCCAGCTCGCGCACCCGCGCGCCGTGGTGCCGCTCCAGCCACGTGTCCAGGTGGAGCCCCACCGCGAGCTCGATGGTCTCACAGGCGGCCCGCGTGGGAGCGATGACCACCACGCGTCCCCGGGGCGGAGGGGCCACGTCCGGAAGGTGGGGCGGCAGGGAGTGGTCGACAGGAGTACGCACGGTGACCTGCCAATCCGGGGAAAAGACTCAGCCCACCCGCTCCAGCGCGAGCACCCCCGAGCGGAACTGCATCATCGACGCGTGCAGGAACCACAGTCCCGCGGCCTCGCCCGGTCCGAGCAGCTCCCGGGAGTCCACCGTCGCCAGCCACTGCTGGCCACCGTCAATCGTCGTCGGTCCGCTCCATTCCAGGGACTTCGCCGCGGACAAGGGGCGGCAGATGGGAAGCTGGGTGTGGCTGTGGATGGCGACCACGAGGGTTCCCTCCACCGGAGAGTGCTTCAAGCTCCCAGCAACGGCCTGGGTGAGCCGGTAGGTGAGGTGGAGACGGCTCTCCTCCAGCACTACCACGAGCCCCTCCTCCCATGAGGTGGCCACGGCGGGGGCAGGCATGGAGGGTGTGTCACGATGAACACAGGCTCCGGACACCAGGGCCCCCGCGCCTCCCAGCAGCAGTCCCTTGTTGAACGAGCGCCGGCTCCACCGAAAAGGGCCGCGGCTCATCGCAGCAGCTCCGCGCGAGCCCTGCCAATGGGCTGTCTCCCGGGCGTCACCCGGTACAGCGCCTCCAGGGCCTCCAGTGCGACCCGATGGACGGGATGCTCCGGAGAGGTGCGCTCGGCGAGGGCGCCCCACAGCCGCACCGCCTGCTCCTGGAACATCAGCGCCAGCTGGCTGCGCGGCGAGAGGAACGACGGGTCCAGGGAGATGGCGTGCTCCAGGAAGCGCTGGGCCTCGGCCTCCCGGCCCTCGTTCTGGAGGTGGAGTGCCTCGTTGTACCAGGCCATCGCGTCCTCGGGATGGGCCTCGCGATAGGCGCGGTTGCGCTCGTAGTAGCGCTGGAGCTTGGCCTCCATGGCCTGGTCATCCTTCAGGAAGCCGTAGTGCTGGAGTGGCACGTTGGAGGGTCTCACCACCAGCTCCGGATGGGCCGTGAGGCTCTGCTCCACCGTCTCGTGCACGGGGCGCGAGTAGCGGATGCGCGGGTCGTTCCGGAACAGCCGCGCGGCCAGCGTCATCATCGGCGGCCCCTCCTTCTGGTGGTTCGACACCTGGAACGTGTATGCGTCCACGTCCGGGTCATCCATCAGCCTGCGCAGCCGGGGCAGGTCATGCGGCGACAGCTCCTCGTCCGGGTCCATGACCAGAATCCACGGGCGCGTCGCCAGCTCCAGGCACCGGTTGCGTAGGAGCGCCAGCTCCACCCGGTCCGTGGGCAACTCCACCACCTTGTCGGTGAAGCGCCGGGCAATCTCGCGGGTGCCGTCCCGGCTCCCGTTGTCGACGACGCAGATTTCGTCGACGAACGCCTCCAGCGTGGCGAGGAAGCCCTCCAGCCGTTCCTCCTCGTCGCGGGTGATGATGCAGAGCGACACCCCGTCCGCCGGTGCGTAGCGGCGCAGCGTCACCGTGCCGCTGACCAGATGGGAGTAGTCACTGTTGCCCACCAGCTCCGCCCGGGGAGTCGGGTCCAGCTGCCGGTAGCGCGCGAGCTTCGCGCGGCGGAGCGCCTCGGTGTCATAGCCGAGGTGCCTCACCCGGATGTTGGTGTAGCGCGCGGCGCCGTCCGGGAACTGGGGGATGTTGCCGCAGTGCAGCCCGTTCTCGGTGCCGAGCACGATGCGCTGGCCGGGCTCGACCCGGTACATCCGGTAGCCGGACATGCGCCCGAAGATTCCGTCCGCGCGGAACCAGGTGTGCTCCGGCTCCCAGAAGGTGTACCAGTGGAAGCCGAGCACCTTCACGTGGGGGTCCGTCAGGCGCATCAACTGGCGGGCCCGCGCCCGGTCCATCTCGAAGACCTCGTCCGCGTCCACGGACAGAATCCAGTCCGCGTCCCGCGCGGCGGCCATGGCCAGCACGTGGTTGCGGTCCCTGCGCTCGTTGAAGGGCAGGTCCTGGTACTCGTAGTGGACCACCGCCGGGTGCTGCTCACACAGGGCCCGCGTCCCATCCGTGGAGCCGTCATCCAGCACCACGATGCCGTCCGCGAAGCGGGCGGTGGCGTCCAGGCTCTCCTTCAGGGTGGCCTCGCCGTTCTTCACCCGGTAGGCGGCGATGAGCCGCGGCTCCGGGCGGCGGCGCTCGCGCCACTTCTCGTAGAAGCGAGCCCGGTTCACCATCCCGCTGCGCAGCTCCGGCGCCACCGCGCGGAACGTCGCGCTCCCCTCATGGTGGATGTACACGTCACCGGCGATGACGCAGTCCCAGCCCCGCTCCTGCGCGCGCAGCACCAGGTCGTTGTCGTCGAAGCCGCCCGGGGAGAAGCGCGAATCCAACCCGCCCACCTCCGCGTAGCAGTCGCGGTGGAGCATCAGGCAGAAGCCGGACAGGAAGTAACTGGCCCCCCACTGGCGCCGGAAGGCGGCCCGGTGCCTCCGGGCATGGGTGTCCAGGCTCGCCGCGTGGAAGGGCGGAGGGTTGGCGACCTGCTGCGGCCCACCCGCGGAGTTCGTCACCGGCCCCACCAGCCCCACCCGCCGCAGCCCTGGCACCACCGCGCCCGCGGTGTCCATGCACTCGCGCAGGCCCGCCAGCCACTCCGGGGTGACGACCACGTCGTTGTTGAGCAGGACGAGGTACGTGCCGCGCGCCCGCGCGAGCCCGGCGTTGATGCCCCCGCACCAGCCCTCGTTCCCGTCCAGCAGGAGCAGCTGGGCCGCGTCTCCCATCCGCTCGGCCACCTCCCGCAGGTACGAGCGGGTCCCGTCGGTGGACGCGTTGTCGACGAAGAGGAGCTCCGCCTTCGGTGGGAGGTTCCTGCGCAGGGACTCCACGCAGCGGACGGTCATCTCCAGACCGTTGTGGGTGACGACGATGACGGAGAAATCCATGGGCGGCTATGGCAGGGGAACCCAGAGCACGTCGGAGACGTACTGCCGGAAGGAGGCGTGGAAGAACATCGGGGCCACCATGCTGGTGGAAGGCTCCAGGACGCAGCGGAAGGACGCGACGTAGTCGCTCCCCTCCTCTTCCACGTCGTCATCGAACACCAGCCGGTCCTCCACGAGGTTGAGGACGGCGGAGCCCTGCGTCACGGGGTTGACGGCGACGAGCAGGACGCCGCGCGGAAGCGCCTCGCGTCCGGCGGGCACGTCCGTGCGCCGCGCCCGGCAGGTGCCGTAGACGATGAGTCCCGGCTCCCGCTCCGGCTCCCGCGTCACGGCGATGGCGATGCCAGGGGCTTTCAAGGCCGGCGTGCGCGCCGTCCGGCCAAAGGTCAGCGACAGGATTCGCATGGAGCTCTCCCTCGCTCAGAACGGGACGGCACGGCGGTCCACCAGGTCCAGGCCCACCACGTTGGACACGTAGTTCTCCAGGACGAGGTACAGGAACACGCTGGGCCGGTGGACCGGTGGGGCGGCCTGGAAGGACACCACGCCATTCACGAAGGCCCCTTGGAAATCGTTGGCCTTCAGCGAGCCGCGGGGAGGCAGCGGCAGCGCGGGTGGCGACTTGAGATTGATGGTGAGGTCCTGCTCGAACCGGATGAAGGAGTTGTAGGTGCGGACCGCGAAGCCGTCATGCTGGTCCACGTCGTTGACCACCAGCACCAGCGCCTCGCCCAGGGAGTGGTAGCGCCAACCCACCTCCGCCGGAAAGAGGGCATTGGCGCAGAACCGGAGCTCCACCTGATGGTCCTCCGAGCACACCACCTCCGTGACGGTCAGCCGGATGCTCTCCTTCCCCATCTCGACGTCCGGCACGTCCGGGTCGTGCGAGTAACCAAAGGGCTGCACTTCGAACTTCATGGCGAACTCCCTCAGCCGAAATAGCTCCACTTCCGGGACGTCATCGAGGTCGAATCCAGGTTGAACCGCGTGAGCCGGGGGACACACTTCGGACAGAACTTCCCATCCGGCTCCACGTTGGGCTCTCCCGAGAAGAACATCGTGCACAGATGGCCAGAACCCCCGTGCCGGTACCACTGTCCGGTGGTGAGGCCCGCATACGCGGGGGCGGTCTTCAGCACCGCGTTCGTCGTGCAATGATTGCCCCGGCCCCCATACGGGTCCGTATGCCAGTTGGGGTTGTGCTCATCGGACAGCTTGTTGCCGCCGGTGTCCCACCGCTCCTCCTTCTCCACCACCTGTCCGAACCCATGCCCCAGCTCATGGGTGAAGGTCTGGAGCACGTCGGTGGGAGAATCCTTGGTGCGGACGATGCAGATGTTGGCCGCGCTGTAGCCCATCACCGTCTTCTCGGAGACCAGGATGAGCGAGAGGTCGAAGGTGTTGGTGGGCGCCGCGGCCAGATGGTTGGTCAGACCGGGCACGGCGTTGAGGTCCCAGCCCACCATGCTGCCCAGTTGCTCGCTCGGCACGCCCACCACGGACAGCTTGTCGAGCACGTCGATGGCGAGCCGGCCGGGCCAGCTCGCCTTGGCGCGGTACACGAAGGCCCGCGGGTTCGCCGGGTCGGTGTGGAGGCAATAAGGCACGGAACTGGTGCCGGTGGCGCTCAGGAGTCCCGTCTTGGCCAGGCTCTCCTCCTTCACCGTGTAGATGTCCGGCACCACCAGGATGGCCACGTGGAACGGCTTGTCCACGAGCGTCCCGCTCCCGGCGGGCTTCAGGCCGACGACGCCGTGGGGAGGGTCTCTCAGGTAGTGGAGTTGGGGCCGGCCAATCGCATTGCCCAGGGTGCCATCCACCCGCGCCATCACCGTGGCGGTGGCGACCATCTGGACCTGCTCGACCTCCACGAACCCTTCCTTGAAGGCCGCCTCGAACCTCGGCTTCAGGGAGTTGAAGAGGCTCTGGGCTCCCGCCCCCATGTAATAGACGGTGTAGAAAATCTTCCTCCACGTCTCGAACTCGTCCGTCTTGAGGAAGTTCGCCCGGTCGCCCTTCTTGGCCACCTTGACGACGTACTTGTCGCCCCCGGCGGGCGGGAAGTTGAGGCTGTTCTCGAACTTGCTCGTGGCGGCGTTGAGGACCGTCTCATTGTTCTGGAGCCGGGCCCGCTGGGCGGGGCTCAGGTAGATGGGGTCGGTGTTCTTGGGGTCCGGCTCAATCCACCACTCCACCGGGTCCGCCGCGCCCACGTTGGGAACCGTGTTCGGGGTGACCTGGAGCTTGCGCGTGTCTCCGCGCTCGGGGTGGGCCGCGTCCGTGGGAAGGTTGACGTATTGCTTGATGGGGGGCATCGCCGGCCTCTAGAGGACTTCAATCTTCACGAGCTTCCACTCCTTCGGCTTCTCCTCCGGCTCGGGCGGGAGGATGGCGACGAGGGGCGGCTGGACGAGCGGCGCGGGCGGGGTGTTCTTGTCGTTGTGGAGCATCAAATCCAGGGCGCGCGCCGCGCCCTTGCCCTCCACCTTCACGTCGAAGGAGTAGCTGACGAACTCGGCCTTGCCCTGCGTCTTCCCGGAGGCGACGCCCTTGTTGGTGCCGGCCTCGTCACCGGTGCTCGTGGAGAAGACGGACTCCGCATGGCACATGGGGTTTCCGTCCACGGTGACGGACTTCGCGGCCTTGTCCGTGTCGGCTGACTTCGCGATGTTCGGATAGGGAATGGGCACCGGCGGCGCGGGTGGCGCCGGCGTCAGGCAGACATCGGGTGCGGCG
The DNA here is from genome assembly GCF_012933655.1 of Pyxidicoccus fallax. GTDB lineage: Bacteria > Myxococcota > Myxococcia > Myxococcales > Myxococcaceae > Myxococcus > Myxococcus fallax. Next base: position 56,413 of record NZ_JABBJJ010000017.1, read on the forward strand.
ATGGTCACTCCGCCGCTGTCCTTGTGGACGACAGTCCGCTGGTTCACGCCCACCTTGGTCGCCATATCCCTCGAACCTCCCTGTCATTGTCTGGTGAGAACGAGCGCGGTGCGGTGTCCGTCGTCGGAGCCCGCCCACAGCAGCGCCCGGTCCGCGGGGGCATAGCCCCGCTGAAAGGCACGGGCGGCGACCGCCAGCAGCATGCCGCCCGTGGAAGCGCCCACATCCCCCAGGCAGTCCGCCGGGTGCCAGATGCGGCGCAGCCCATTGAGCTGGGGCGTCAACCGAGCCCGGACCAGGCCCCACTCCCGGAACCGGTAGCTCTCCCCGTTGAGATCGCACACCACCCAGCCGTGGCCCTCGGGCACTCCCGCCGCGCACGCGGCGCGGAGGACGCGGGTGAGCGCCTCCCCCGAGGAAGGCTCGCCCGAGCCGATGGCGCGCGGCTCGACGGCCGTCTCCGCGCACACCACCGAGGCGAGCGGCGCCGCGCCCCGCCGGAGCGCCTCCGTGCGCCGCTCCAGCAGCACGGCGGTCGCCCCCTCGCCGGGGATGAAGCCGTCGCGATTGCGTGGGCTCTTCAGCCGCCCCGTCCGGTCGAGCCGCGCCAGTCCCTCGGAGAGCAGGTGGGAGTCCACCCCGGCCACGATGCAGGGCTCCCAGCGGGTCTGCGCCGCCGCGGCCAGCACCGCCTGCACGGCCTGGAGCATGCCCGCGTTTCCCCCCGGAGCCACGGCGCTGGTGGGCACGGTGACCATGCCGGTGCGGGCCGCGAGCAGGGGCACCAGCTGCGAGTGCAGCGCGGCGTGGGCCGGGGACAGCGTCGGGTCGGGCAACGACAGGAGGAGCCGGTATCGCGCCAAATCCCTGCGCTGGAGCCGGGCATTGCGCACCAGGTCCTGCAATGCCTGAGCGAGCAGCCGCACCGCCCAGTCCGGCCCCCGCTCGGACAGCACGGGCGAGGCCACCACGGGCCGCGGCTCTCCCTCGGCGTGGGCCTCGCGAGTCCCGAAGGTGTCCACCTCCCGGAACCGGCTGATGCGCGCGCGGATGGCCGCGCAGCTGCCGACCAGGTCCGCCCCCACGGCGGACACCATGCCCAGGCCGGTGATGACGAGCGAAGGGCTGCTCATGGCGCGATGCCCCGACTCATTGGGGTCTCACCTCGAGGTAGTCGAGGCAGAACATGTCCGCGGGCGAGAGACGGCGGTGCCCCCGCCAGACCAGGACCACCTGGTCCTCGTCGGGCAGCAGCACGACGGTGTCCAGGAGCACGGACAGCTCATGCCGCGTCCGGCCGATGCTGACCTGCACGCGAGGGCGAGTCCCGGGCAGACCGAAGCGCAACGTGCCCCGGGGACTCAGGTGGGCGAGTTCCACGGGCTCATTCCCCACGAGGTGGGGCGAGGCCCGCAGCGGCTGGGGAGCGGCGTTGTGGTGCCGCTCATCGAAGTCCTGGGGCAACAGCGGAGCCCGGTCCTTCCTCCAGGCCTCGTCGTAGGTGCCCGCCAGGGCGGCGCGGGGTTGCCAGCCGCGGGCGATGAAGCCCAGCCCCGCGGGCTCCGGTCTGTCCCGAGGCGAGCGCAGGAGGTTTCTCGGGTCCTCGATGTTGGGCAGGAGGATGTCCCCCGCCGCCTGCCCCGTGTGCCGCGCGCGGAAGCCCCGCCCCACCGGATTGCGGGCCTCCATCTCGTGGTGCCTGGGGTCGGCGGCGCTCCGGTCCGTGCCACCAAAGGCCCGCTCATAGGTGAGCGGCATCTTCGTGAAGGGCTTCGGCGACGACATGCCCAGCCCCCAGCGCCAATGTCTGTCGCCGAAGACGGCCAGCACGCGGTGCACCGGCCCCACGCGCAGCGAGACATGGACCTCCGCTTCCGGACGGCCGGGCGCGTAGGCGTGCCCCAGCAGCACGACGTCGGTCGCGGGCTTGTAGAGCGCGAGGTCCGATTCCCACCGCACGCTGGACTCGCCAGGCTTCCCGTGGAAGTCATCCGCCGCCTGCACCGGGATTTGCGCCTCGGCGGGCGTCAGCCGGCCGCCGGCTCCCAGGGCGTAGGTGCACTTCACGATGGCGAGCAGCACGTCCCCGCCATCCCGGCCCGGCACCACCGCACGCTCAACGGCGAAAGGAGTCTTGTTGGAAATTTCCAATGAAGGCCGCGCGACAGGAGCCCGGGGTGTCGGGAGCTGAACTCTAGCGCCCGCATAGCGTGGAGAACACCCTACATGCCAGCACATCCCTCCTGGCGGGCCATCCCCCCGGCGATCCAACCAGGCTGTGCCTTTCAAGAGTCATTGAGTCCCGCATCTCCCCGCGCCCGTGGGTGGGATGTGCTCACACAAGGATGGCTCGATGACGCGCTTCGAGGATGTCTTCCCGTTCCGGCTTCGCAGAACGACGCTCGCGGTGGGGGCCGCGAGCGCGCTGTGGTTGATGGCGCCCACCCCGGCGCATGCGGTGAGCGCGCCGGTGGTGCAGGCGCACGCGGGGCTGGCGGACTTCGACTCGCGAACGGGCTTCGTGCTGCCCACGCGGGCGCAGCTCGACGCGGTGAGGACGCTGGGGGCCACGGTGCGCTGGAATGCGTTCGGCACGCCGGCCTCGCTCATCAGCCATGACGGATTCCTCGGCAACGCTCCGGGTGCGGATGCCGGCACCGCGGCGCGCGAGTGGGTGCGCGCGAATCGCGAGCTGTTCCGGCTGTCCGACGCTGACGTCACCTCGCTGGAGCTGGTGAACGCGGCGAAGCTCGCGGGCAGCAGCGGCCGGGCCGTGCTCTTCCGCCAGCGCTTCGGCCTGCTTCCGTCCGCGCAGGACGGGCTCATCACCGTGGGCCTGGTGGACGGCAAGGTGGCCTACGTCTCCTCGTCCGCCGTGGGCAGCCAGGCCGAGCCGGCACCGGCCCTGCTGTCCGCCACGCAGGCGTGGCTGGCCGCCGCGAGCAACGTGGGGCGCGTGCTGTCGCTCGTGAATCTCACCGGCCTTCGCGTGGAGAACGGCTGGTCCGTCTTCTCCGCGGCTGGCCTGTCCCAGTTGCAGCGCGCGCGCCTTGTCGCCTTCCCCACGCCCACGCAGGGCGTGAAGGCCGCGTTCGAGACCATCGTCCTCGACGTGAATGGCGGGCAGGTGCAGGCGTACACCTCTTTCGTGGACGCGCGCACCGGCGAGGTGCTCTTCCGGCAGGACCGCGTGCAGAACCTCGCGCTGCCGGACACCTTCAGCGGGGCCTACCAGGACGCTCCGGCGGCGCAGGCGTGCGGCCCGCTGCACCCCTTCGAAGTCCCGGCGGGGACGCGGAGCATCACCGTCGCGGCGCAGCCGGCGGTGGCCACCAACGACATCTCCATCAACCTCCTCTTCAACGGCGTCACCGTGGCCTCCGCGGACCTGCTGACGAGCCCGGAGGTCCTCCACTACGCGCCCGGGTCGCTGCCCTCGGGCATCTACCAGGTGCAGGTCTGCCCGTACGCCGCGCCCACCCTGCCGCCGGTCGGGCCCTTCACGTACGTGGGCACCTTCGTCACCAACGACGTGGACACGAACCCGCTGGACCAGGGGCCGCGCTGGAAGCTCTTCACGTCGAACCCGCCGCTCGACTACTCCGCCACGGACACGCGCGTCACCGCGTGCTGGACGTCCGGCGAGGGGTGTGACGCCACGCTGAAGAACACCGCCGCGCGGGCACCCTGGGACTACGACTTCCGCACGGGGCTGCCCACCTTCACCACCATTGGCAACGCGGCCATCACCGCGGAGGCGTGGCTGAGCCCGCTCACCCCGGCCGAGCAGTACCGCCCGCTGAGCCCGGTGCGCGACTACTCCTTCACGTGGACGAACCAGTGGCACACGAGCCGGTGCTCGCCGCTGGCGCTCCTCTCCCCGCAGCGCAACGACGTGGACGCGGCCACCGCGAACCTGTTCGCGATGCACAACCGCATGCACGACTGGAGCTACTTCCTCGGCTTCACCGAGGAGAACTACAACCTCCAGCTGTCCAACTTCGGCAACCCGAGCACGGGCGGGCAGCTGCCCACGGGCGGCGAGCTGGACCCGGAGCTGGGCAACGTGCAGGCGGGCGCGCTGACGGGCGGCGCACCGACGTACCTCGGGCGTGACAACGCGAACCAGGTCACCCTCAACGACGGCATCCCCGGCATCACCAACATGTACCTGTGGCAGCCCATCGCCGGCTCCTTCTACGCGCCCTGCGTGGACGGCGACTACGACATGTCCGTCATCGGCCACGAGTACACCCACGCCATCTCCAACCGCATGGTGGGTGGGCCGGACGGCAACCTCACTGGCCTGCAGGCCGGCGCCATGGGCGAGAGCTGGAGCGACCTCGTCGCCGTCGAGTACCTCCTGGAGTACGGGCTGGCCCCCACGTCCGGAAACCCGTTCGCGGTGGGCGGCTACGTCACCGGCCACCCGGGGCGCGGCATCCGCAACTACGGGATGAACGACAGCCCGCTGAACTACTCCAACATCGGCTACGACATGACGGGGCCGCAGTCGCACTCGGACGGCGAGGTCTGGAGCGCGACGAACCACGGCATCCGGCAGGCCTTCATCGAGCGGTATGACTTCGCGTACCCGTCCTCCAATGCCCAGCTCCAGGCCGAGTGCGCCAACGGCCAGCGGCACGTGACGGAGTGCCCGGGCAACCGGCGGTGGATGCAGCTGGTGTTCGACGCCTTCCTGCTGATGCAGCCGGGCGTGAGCATGGTGGACGCGCGAGACGCGTACCTCGCGGCGGACCGGATGCGCTTCGGCGGAGCGCACCAGGCGCTGCTGTGGCGGGAGTTCGCCCGCCGGGGCCTGGGCAGCAATGCCTCCAGCGTCACCGCCGAGGACACCCAGCCGGTGCCGGGGTTCGACACGCCGGTGGACACGGCGCAGGCCACCGTCACCTTCGACGCGGTGGCCTCTGACGAGGGCTTCGTGCCGGTGAAGGCGAAGGTGTACGTGGGCCAGTACGAGGCGCGCTCGCGGCCGGCGGCGGACACGGACCCGGACACGACACTGTCCCCCACCCTGCGGCTGGTGCCCGGCACCTATGACTTCGTCGTGAAGGCGGAGGGTCACGGCCTGCAGCGCTTCCGGTGGACCTTCGGCCCCGGCGAGGTGAAGACGCTGACGGCGCGGCTGCCCACCAACTGGGCCTCGATGACGAAGGGCGCCACGGCGACGGGCGACGGCGTCAACCACGACAAGCTCATCGACGACACGGAGACCACCAACTGGGCGCGGCTGAACGCGGTGGCGGTCGGCGGCACGAAGGTGACGGTGGCGCTGGCGGGTGGCCCCCGGAGCGTGCGACAGGTGAACGTGAGCGCCCTGCTGCGCCCCACGGACGAGAATGACGCGGGCGGGGACACGGGCAGCCAGAACCGCTTCACGGCGCTGCGCGCGTTCGACGTCTACGCCTGCAAGGCGAGCGTGCTGAACCTGAACTGCACGTTGGACACGGGCTTCACGCGCGTCTACTCCAGCGCCCACGACGCCTTCCCCGGCGACGTGCCGCGCCCGTCCGCGCCGGACCTCCAGCTGCGCTCGTTCCTCATTCCCGAGACGGTGGCCACGCACCTGCAATTGCGCGTCGTCACCAACCAGTGCACGGGGGGCTACAAGTTCCACGGCGACCAGGACGCGGACCCGCTGAACGACTCGGACTGCGTGAGCGGCTCCACCGCGGACAACGCCGTCCGCGCCGCGGAGTTCCAGGTGTTCTCCTCCGGCCCGCTGCTGACCGAGTAGTCCTCCCTGCTCCGAGGGCCCCCGGCGAGACAGCCCAACCTCGCCGGGGGCCCCACGTGGCTTGCCCTAGTTCGCCATCAGCTGGAACGTGGACACCCGGTTGTCCGGGGTGAGCGACACGATGAAGAGCCGGCTCTCCGCCTCGAACTCCACGAGGTACGTGTAGACGCGGTCATCGCCCAGCACCTCCCGCTTCACCAGGACCAGCGGCCCCGCCGCCCCCAGTGCCTGCAGCTGCGTCTTGAGGCTCTGCGCGCCACCCACCCAGAACCACCAGGGGAGGTACGCGAACTCGGCCGGATTCAACGTCCCCTGCCGGGCCTGCTCGAGCAGCGAGGTGAAGCGGGCGGTCACCTCCGGCTCGAGGTCCGGAATGGGCGCCAGCGGCGGCACGGCGAGCGCGGGGTTGACGATGGCGGCGATGCCGTCCACGAAATCCATGGGCTCCGTCCGGCTGTAGTTGGCCAGCACGACGATGGAGAGGGAATCCCCGATGAAGCGCGCGTACGCCGTCTTGAAGCCCTGCCACGCGCCGGTGTGCTGCTGCAGGGGCTTGCCGTTGCGCTCGGTCACCTCCCACCCGAAGCCGTACGGATAGGTGGCGCCGCTCTGGAGCGTCACGGGGCTCAGGATTTCGTGCCAGCTCCCCCCGCTCAGGAGGGAGCGCCGCTCCACGGCGGCATCCCAGGCCAGCATGTCCTTCAGCGAGAGATAGAGCGAGCCGTCCCCGGTGGTGTTGAGGGACGGGGAGACCCAGCTCTGGTTCGCCAGCGCGCCGCGGAGCACCCGGTAGCTGGCCGCGCGGTTCGGGATGATGTCCGACTCACTGATGCCGCGCGCCGTCTTCATGCCCGCGGGCTTGAAGACCTGCTCGCCGAGGACGTTGACGAAGGAGGTGCCCGCGACGCGGTTCACGATGATGCCCAACAGGACGTAGCCGGAGTTGCTGTAGCTCCACCGGAGGCCGGCGGGAAACTCCACGGGCAGCCCCTGGATGAACCGCACGAAGTCCGCGTCCGAGTAGTCCTTCCGCACGTCGAGCTGATTCTCCAGGTCCTGGATGCCCGAGGTGTGCGTCAGCAGGTGCCGGAGGGTGATGGGCCCCCACGAGGCGGGCGCATCGGGGAAGTACTTCGTGATGCTGTCGGACAGCGAGATGCGGCCCTGCTCCACCAGGAGCATCACCGCCATCGTCGTGAACTGCTTGCCCACGGAGGCGGACTGGAAGAGGGTCTCCGTCGTCACGGGGACCTGGTGCTCCAGGTTGGCGAAGCCGTAGCCCTTCGCCAGCACCACCCGTCCGTGGCTCACGACGCCCACGGCGAGGCCCGTCACCCCCTGCCGCTTCTGCTCCGCGCGCACGAAGGCGTCGATGCGCTCGCGCAGCGGCTCGTGCGCGGCGGAGGGACGGGCTGTCAGCAGCCCCACGAGAAGGACGGCGACCCACGAAATGGACTGCAAGGCGGCACGCATACGAACTCCTGATGTCTGGTCTGGCCAGGGCAAGGGGGAGCCGCGCAGGAGAACACGGCCCCGCCGCATCTCGAAGAGAGCGGCCACGCCACGACTACGATAGTTGTCGTAGGGCGGGTATCAATGACCCTGGGGCATTTGGAACATCGCCCGCGCTGCCTCGATGACGGCCGGAGGGGCCACGCGCAGTGAACCCGCCTTGAACGGCGGTTCGGGGTCGTACTCGATGCCGAGCTGGATGCACTGGGCGACCTGGGCGCCGAACTCGCGGCCCTTCGGCACGCTGGAGACGCTGCACCGCGTGTTCAAGCGCTCGCTCGGCGTCACCCCGGCGGAGTACCGGGGCCGCTTCACCGCCGGGGCCGCTCAGGCCTGACGCATCACCAGCAGGCGCAGCTCCGTCATGTCCTCCATGGCGTACTTCACGCCCTCGCGCCCCAGGCCCGAGCCCTTCACGCCGCCGTAGGGCATCGTGTCCACGCGGAAGCTCGGCACGTCGCCCACGACGACTCCGCCCACTTCCAGCTCGTCCCACGCCCGCATGGCCCGAGACAGGTCCTTCGTGAAGAGGCCAGCCTGCAGTCCGTAGCGCGCGTCATTCACGACGCGGAGCGCCTCGTCGAAGTCGCGGAAGGACTGGAGCAGCACCACGGGCCCGAAGGCCTCCTCCGCGCACAGCGGCTCGTCGGCGGGCACGCCCTCCAACACGGTGGCCTCGAGCAGCGCGCCCTTGCGCCCTCCCCCGGCCAGCACCTTCGCCCCGCGCTTCACGGACTGCTGAATCCAGCCCTCCAGTCGCTTCGCGGCGGGCTCGTCAATCATGGGCCCCAGCGTGGTGCTCTCGTCCCGCGGATTGCCCGCGCGCAGCGCCCGGGCCCGCGCGACGAGCCGCTCGCGCAGCTCGCCGTACAGCGCCTCGTGCACCAGCACCCGCTGCACCGAGATGCAGCTCTGCCCCGCCTGGAAGAAGGCGCCATGGGCGATGCGGTCCGCGATGAAGTCGAGCGACTCGCCCGGCTCGCGGTCCACCACGCACGCGGCGTTGCCGCCCAGCTCCAGCACCACCTTCTTCCGGCCGGAGCGCGCCTTGAGGTCCCACCCCACCTTCTCCGAGCCGGTGAACGACAGCAGCTTCAGCCGGTCATCCTCGATGAAGGGGCCCACGTCCTCCAGGCGCGTGGGGAGCACGGAGAAGGCGCCCTCGGGAAGCGCCGTCTCCGCGAGCACCTCCGCCATGAGCAGCGCGCTCACCGGCGTGCGGTCCGACGGCTTGAGCACGAAGGGGCAGCCCGCGGCGATGGCGGGCGCCACCTTGTGCGCCACCAGGTTGAGCGGGAAGTTGAACGGGGTGATGAACGAGCACGGCCCCACCGGCACGCGCTGGGTGAAGCCGCGGTAGCCCGCCGTGCGCTTCGACACCTCCAGGTTGAGCACCTCGCCCCCGCCGCGCACGGCCTCCTCCGCCGCGGCCTTGAACGTCTCAATCAACCGCGTGACCTCGCCCCGCGCGTCACGGAGCGGCTTGCCCGCCTCGATGCACAGGGCCAGGGCCAGTTCCTCGGCCCGCTCGCGGAAGCGGCGTACGCAGTGCTCCAGAATCTCCTGCCGCTCGTACGGGGCCAGCTTCCGCATGGGTCCGGCGGCGCGCACCGCGGCGGCGATGGCCTCCTCCACGGCGGCGGCGTCCGCGACGGCCACGCGCGTGACGACCTCTCCCGAGTATTTGTCCGTCACGGGCAGCTCCGCGTTGGGCTGCCGGGGCTTGTTGGCCAGGTAGTACGGGTAGCGTTCAGCGAGCATGGCGTTCCCCACTTTCGATTGCGTGTTCATGGCTCACGACTCCGCCTCGGCGCCCGCGCCGAGCGCCCGCGCGTTGTCCGAGTAGTCGATGGGCAGGTCGATGACGTGCACGCCGCCAGACTCCAAGCAGCGGGCGAGCGTGGCGCCGAACTCGGTGGCGCTGGCCGGGCGGTGGCCCCGGGCGCCGTACGCCTCGGCGTAGCGGACGAAGTCCGGGTTGCCCAGCGCCATGCCGAAGTCGGGCAGGCCCATCTCCCCCTGCTTCCAGCGAATCATCCCGTAGCCGTCGTCACGCACCACCACCACGGTCAGGTCGAGCTTCAGGCGCACCGCCGTCTCCAGCTCCTGCGAGTTCATCATGAACCCGCCGTCACCGCAGACCGCGAGCACCTTGCGGCGCGGGTAGACGAGCTTCGCGGCGATGGCGGACGGCAGCCCCGCGCCCATGGTGGCCAGCGCGTTGTCGAGCAGCAGCGTGTTGGGCCGGCGGGAGCGGTAGTACCGGGCGAACCAGAGCTTGTACATGCCGTTGTCCAGGCACACCACGCCGTCGTCCGGCATCGCGCGGCGCACCTCGGCGACGAGCCGCGCGGGGTAGATGGGGAAGCGGTCATCGGTGGCGCCGCTCGCGAGCTGGGCGTCGAGGCCCGCGCGGGCGCGCTCGAAGGGAGTGAAGTCCCAGTGCGAGCGGGGGCCGACGCCCTCGGCGATGCGCCACACGGCGTTGGCGATGTCGCCCGTCACCTGCACCTGCGGGAAGTACACGGGGTCGACCTCGGCGGAGGAGAAGTTGAGGTGGACCACGGTGCGGCGGCCGTCGCGCATGACGAAGGGCGGCTTCTCGATGACGTCGTGGCCGACGTTGACGATGCAGTCGGAGGCCTCGATGGCGCGGTGGACGAAGTCGCCGTCGGAGAGCGCGGCGGTGCCCATCCACAAGGGGTGCGTCTCGTCGACGACGCCCTTGCCCATCTGCGTGCTGAAGAAGGGCATGCCCACACGGTCCACGAAGACGCGGAGCATCTCCGAGGTGAGCTTGCGGTTGGCGCCCGCGCCAATCATCAGCAGCGGGCGGCGGGCGGCGGCGATGGTCTCCACGGCCTGGGCGATGGAGGCCTCGTCGGCCACGGGCCGGCGGGCGACGCCCGGGGCCAGGGGGACGGCGTCGGTGGACTCGCGGGCGATGTCCTCGGGCAATTCCAGATGCGTGGCGCCGGGGCGCTCCTCCTCGGCGCGGCGGAAGGCCTCGCGCACGGCGGAGGGGACGTGCTCGGCGGAGACGAGCGTGCGGGTGGACTTGGTGAGGGGGCGCATCATCCCGACGACGTCGACAATCTGGAAGTGGCCCTGCTTGCTGACCTTGATGGGCTTCTGGCCGGTGAGCATGACCATGGGCATGGCGCCGAGCTGGGCGTAGGCGGCGGCGGTGACGAGGTTGGTGGCCCCGGGGCCCAGCGTGGCGAGGCACACACCGGCGCGTCCGGTGAGCCGTCCCTGGGTGGCGGCCATGAAGCCGGCGGCCTGCTCGTGGCGCGTGACGACCAGGCGCATGCCGGCGGCGCGCATGGACTCGAGCAGGTCCAGGTTCTCCTCTCCGGGGAGTCCGTAGACGACGCGAACGCCCTCGGCTTCGAGGGCTTTGACGAACAGGTCCGAGGCCTTCATGGGTGTCTCTCCTTCGTGGCGAGGAAGATGTACCCGTGGGGCTCGATTCGTACATTCGTTTGTTCCCATGGGGGCGATAGGTGGCATCTATGATGGTCCCATGGAGCTAAGACACCTCCGCTACTTCTCCGCCGTCGCGGACACGCTGCACTTCGGGCGTGCCGCGAAGCGGGTGCATGTCTCCCAGCCCACGCTGTCGCAGCAGATCCGCCAGCTGGAGGAGGAGCTGGGAACGCCGCTGTTCGAGCGTGCGCGCTCGGGGGTGCGGCTGACGCAGGCGGGGGAGCTGTTCCGCACGTACGCGTCACGGGCGCTGGAGGACGTGAACTCCGGGCTGGCGGCGGTGGGAGCGCTGCGGGGGTTGGCCGCGGGCGCGCTGCGCGTGGGGTATCCGCCGAGCATGCGCGGCGTGGTGGTGCCGGCGCTGGCGGCGGTGCTGCGGAGGCATCCGGGATTGGCGCTGAGCGCGGAGGAGGCGGTGGTGCGGCGGCTGGAGCGGCGGCTCGCGGACGGCAAGCTGGACGTGGGGCTGGGCTATGCGCCGGCGCGGCTTGGGGATTTGGACGCGGAGCCGGTATTCGACAGCCGGCTGGCGCTGGTTGTGGCGCGGGGGCACCCGCTGGCGGGCGAGGAGTCGGTGGGTACGCGGCAGCTGGTGGACGAGCGGTTCGCGTTGCTGTCGAGGGGGCTGCGGGTGCGCTCGCGCGTGGATGCCTGGTTCGCGGCGATGCGGCTGGCGCCGCGCATCGCGCTGGAGTCGAACGCGGTGGGGACGGTGCTCGCGATTGTCCGCGCGGGGCTCGCCGTCACGGTGCTGCCGGAGCCGCGGCTGTCCGATGCGGAGCGGCTGGTGGTGAAGCGGCTCTCCCCTGCCCCACGGTCCGAGCTGGCGGCGCTACTGTGGCGCAAGGGCGCGCCGCGCACGCCCGCGGCGGAGCTGTTCGCGGCGGAGGTGCGGGCTCGGGCGAAGGAGGATGGGACGTGAGGAGCGTGGGTTCCGCTACTCGCAGAGCCGCCGGGACCAGCCGTGACTGTAGCCTTTGTGCAGGTTGAGCCAGTCGACGTGCTCCTCGCGGAGGTACGGAGCCAACTGCCGCGCCAATGCCCGATACCAGGCTGGCACCGTCCCTGTCTCCGTGTCCATGACGTCGGGCCATTCGCCCAATGTCAGCAGCCATCGCGTGTCCTCCATTGGCTCGAAGGTGACTTCCGGAAACGCCAGTTGCTGCCGCAGCGCCTCCAAACCTCCGAGCTGTCCCAGCAGTGGCTGTCCCAGGAACGTCAGCCAGTAGGCCCCTCGTGCCCCTGTGCCGATATTCCGGCTGGTTTCGCCCAGGTCCTGGAGGTCCAGCCCCCAGTAGCGGTGGAGCAGACCGAGAAGGTCGTTCGGAACAGCTCCCCATGCGCCGGGATGGGAAACGACAGCGAGGCTGGCCTGACCGAAGCTGAAGGGCAGCTCACGACCGAGGTCCAGGGCCAGCGCGCGCAGGTGCGCGGGACCGTGCTCCAGGAGGTACTCGGTGGGGAAGGAAAAGGACACCCCGCTCGTGGCGCGCTCGTCGCGGGAGAACAGGTCGTCGTCGAGCTTCCGGCCGTCGTAGCTGAAGTGATACCCGCCCGCTTCGCCTGGATCCTCGGACAGCGACACGCGCCACTCGGCGCCCCAGGTGCGTTCGAGCATCTTCTTGCGGGTGTGCTCCCAACCCTGCTCGTCGAGAGGGAGCATGTCTCCATCGGGACTGGCGTACCAGCCGAGCGCCTTGGGGGGAATGGCCCGCTGATAGGTCTGCAACGCGCGCCACACCGCGGGGGCGACATCCTCGTGTGAGCGGCGCATGAAGAAGGAGAGAATGACGCCGTCGCGAGCCACCAGATCGCCGTAGCTGTTCCGCAAGCGAATGACCGGGATGTTCTCTCTCAACGGCTCAACCCCATGCGCGGCGAGAGGAGGAAAGACCTTCCCCCCAATGCATCCATGTAGAGACGGCCTTGGTTGGAGCCGGCATACGCACTGGTATCTCCATATTCCTTCCACTGAGGCACGTTGGTACCAGGACACGGAAACTTGTAGTCCAGAGTGACCACGGAGCGTAGCCGGTCACCATCGGCATGAAGCACGAGGTCCGGTTTGATGGTGCGCCACAGTTCCTTCGTGCACCCCTCCTTGAGGAGCCGTGCCTCCTCCTCCCGGCTCACCGTCTCCAGCAGCCGCGCGTTGGGGTAGTACCGGTAGCGCTGCTCAATGCTGTACGGCCGGCGCCACAGATCCTGCAGCACCTCACGCGCACATCGGAGTGCCACCTCGTGCTTGCGTTGCCCCAGCGCCATCGCCCGCGTGACTCGCCCTCCGCACCCGTCCACCTCTACCTCCTCGCCGCACTCTTGACGTGTCGGAGCGCGGCCACCGAAGAACTCGTCATTGACCTGGCGCTCGGCCTTCCTGGCGCACTCCACCAGACGCTCCTCCAGTTCCCCCACCGCGCTGTCGCCCTCCAGCAGCGTGAGCAAGACAGGTGCGAACTGGGCGAGGACGGAAGCCAACACCGTCCGGCTGGCGGCCGGGGCTAGCGCATTCACTCCCCTGCCTGCTGCGGCATGGCGCAAACGGCCCGCTGTCTCCGTGTCCACGAAGCGCAGCTCTCCGCGCGACGCTCCTTGAGGGCCGCCGGCGCAGGCCCCCAACAAGACACCTGCCACCACGAACGGCGCGAACTTCCTGCATGGCGTTGGGAAGGTCGACATGTTCCTCTTCGAGCAGGAAGAGCGGGGCTCGCCGTCACCGTGCTCCGGGAGCCGCGGCTGTCCGAGCCGTTCCGTGGTGCGCGCCTCAGGCACGCAGGACAGCCACCGCCTCGACTTCGAAGAGCATCCCGTCCAGCGCCAGCCGCGGCACGGGAATCAGGGTGCAGGTCGGCTTCATGGCGCCATTCCAGGCCTGATCGAGCTCGGGGCCGATGATTCGCAGCTTCTCCTCGGAGTGGTCCACCACCAACATCGTGAGCTTGGCCACGTCGCCCACGTTGGCCCCCGCCGCCGCCAGCGCGGTGCGGACGTTGCTGAAGGCCTGCCGGACCTGCATGCGGAAGTCTGGCTGGAGCTGCCCGGTCTCGTTCTCTCCGCCCTGTCCCGCGATGTAGACGAGCCGCGTGCCGGGCGCGACCTGGGCGACGTGGGAGAAGCCATAGGGGCTCGGGTCGAACAGCCCCTTGGGATTCGTCAGTACCAGCGCGGCCGTCTTCGAAGGTTCAGCGTTCTGTCCCATGGTTCACCTGCGGCGATGGAGTCTGGACGTATGCCACCACAAGCGCGGACTCGAAGCGCAGACTTCTCTTCAGCTCAACGGTCTTTTCGAGCTGCTTTGTCCAATGAGCGCCCACCCGCCCGAGCCTTGCCATGTCAGGGGTGCGAATAAACTCATGTACTCGCGCGGCATATGCAGTCCCGTTACCGACGCATGTGCATCCCTTGGAGGCAACAAGCCGTGACCCACCTTTCCCTGACCCGGGGGAGCCTCTGGCTCGCCCTGCTGCCGCTGCTCGGCTGCGGCACTTCGTCCCCGGACGGCGGCGCCGCCGCTTCCGATACACCGCCCACGTCCCAGGCCCTCCCGCTCACGTCGAGCGCCGAGCTGCTACGTGACGTGAACGCCCGGCCGAGCCCCTTTCCCCCCATCCTCTCGGGCAGCGTCCCGCTGGCCAACGGCACCACGCTCCTGGTGATCGAGGACTCGCTGACGGGCGCGGAGCTGTGGCGCAGCGACGGCACCGTCGCGGGCACCTCCCTCCTCCAGGACCTGACGCCGGGCGTGCTCTCCTTCTCGGAAGGGACCACGAATGTCACCGCCGCGGGCAACACCGCCTTCTTCTTCAGCGCACGCAGCTACCTTGGCAGGACGGGCCTGTGGAAGACGGATGGCACCACGCCCGGCACCGTCCTCCTCCAGGAGTTCGAGGGCGACGACGATGATTACGACGAGCGCCGCGGGAACATCGTGCCGTTCGGCTCCGGCGCCGTGTTCACCTTCGGCAACGCGCTGTGGAAGACGGACGGCACGGCGGCGGGAACCCGGGAGCTCAAGCGCTTCCCGCCCGTGCGGTTCTATGACCACGAGTTCAACGGCGTCTCCGCTGGCGTGGCGCTGTCCAGCGTCGTGCTGTTCCTGGGCAACGACCCCACGACTGGCATGGAGCTGTGGAGGACGAATGGCACGCCCGAAGGCACCGTGCCGGTGAAGGACCTCATCCCCGGGACTGAGTCCAGCACCATCGTGAGATATGCGCGGCTGGGCTCGAACACCCTCTTCGTCACGGGCGGCTCCCAGGACCAGCTCTGGAGGAGCAACGGGACTCCGCAGGGCACCGTCCTCGTGCACACGTCGGAGAGCTTCATCGACACGCTCGTCACGGCGGGAAGCAACGTCTTCTTCGCCACCGGCCAGGCGCTCTGGAAGACCAATGGAACTCCGCTGGGCACCGTGGAGGTCCGGCCGTTCTCCAGTTGGGCGCCGTACCGGCTCGCCCCCCTGGGCAACCGGGTCTTCTTCGTCGCCAACGACGAGGCGGGACACGAGCCTTGGGTGAGCGATGGCACACCCCTGGGCACGTCGCGCGTGGCGGACCTGTGGCCCGGGGCGGGCGACTCCCAGGCCTCCAACTTCTTCGCCTGGAAGGGGCGCCTCTACTTCCAGGCCACGCCGCGCGCGGGCGTGCTCGGGCTGTACAAGACCGATGGCACCTCCGTGGGCACCGTGGAGCTGAAGACGTGGGACGGCTACGCCGATGAATACCCATTCAGCCGCCTCGACCCGGTGAGCCTGGAGAACTTGCTGGCCTTCCACGTCGAGCCGCCGGCGGGCGGAGTCGAGCTGTGGCGCACCGATGGCACCGTGGCGGGAACGCGCCTCCTCGAGCCGCTGCGGCCGGGCACGACCCAGACGTCCCAGGCCAGCCTGCTGAACCTCGGCATCCTGGACGGCTACGTCTTCTTCCTCGCCTCCGAGGATGGCGGTGACCTCTCGCTCTGGAAGAGCGACGGGACGCCCACGGGGACGTCGCGGGTGAAGACCTTCGCCAACACGGAGGTGGAACGCTTCGCCGAGTCCGCCCCTGGCCAGCGCGTGGGCACCTCCCTGTACTTCGCGCTGAAGGACGGCACCCACGGCGAGGAGCTGTGGCGGACGGACGGCACGGAGGCAGGCACGGTCCGGGTGAAGGACATCGCCCCGGGCGAGGAGGGCAGCGACCCGAGCAACCTCGTCGAGCTGGGTGGGGCGCTCCTCTTCACCACGGGCGACTACGACCCGATGCGGCTCTGGAAGAGCGACGGGACGGAAGCAGGCACCGTGCAGGTCGTCCCTGAAGGGCCGGAGGTCCCGCTCACCGAGGCCCATGGCTTCACGAAGCTCGGCGCCCGCGTCCTCTTCGCCGCCAAGGACGCGCAGGAGCGAGACGTCCTCTGGACGACCGACGGCACGCCCACGGGCACGCAGGCGCTCAAGACCTTCGAGGCGGACGACGGCTTCTCGTCCACCTGGGTGGACGAGGTGACGTCCGCCGGGGGCCTCGTGTACTTCTCGGTGACCGAATTCACCGATGCGCCGATGGCCGCCCCGGTCCACCTCTGGAAGAGCGACGGGACGGCCGCGGGGACGGTGCGGGTGTCCCCCCAGGCGTTCCGCTCCATCGAGCAGCTCGCCTGGGTGAACGGGCACCTCTACTTCTCGGGAGAAGACGAGACTCACGGCGCGGAGTTGTGGGTGAGCGACGGGACGGCGGCGGGCACGCGGATGCTCGTGGACCTCAACCCCGGCGCCGGCTCCAGCCACCCCGGCCAGTTCGCGAAGGTGGGCACCGCCGTGTTCTTCGCCGCCACGGATGGCTCGCATGGCTTCGAGCCCTGGGTGACGAATGGCACGTCGCAGGGAACCACCCCGCTGGCGGACATCTGGCCCGGCGCCGAGTCCGGCGTGCGCTACTTCTCGGATGAGGGCACGTCCTTCATCACGCCGCTGGCCCTCGAGGACCGGGGCCTCGTGCTCTTCGTGGCCGCCGAGCCCGGGGGCGGCGCGGAGCTGTGGCGCACGGATGGCACGGTGGCCGGCACCTACCGCCAGGTGGATGCGCTGCCCGGTCCCCTCTCCGCGGACCCGTCCAACATCGCGCGGCTCGGAGACCGGCTCTTCTTCTTCGCGGCGGACGAGACGCACGGCCGTGAGCCCTGGGGCATGCCGCTCGACCCTGCCCCGGTGACGGCGCGGGCCAGCGGCAAGGCTCCGTAAGACTTCAGGCGTGTGCGGACCGCGCACCACGGTCCGCACCCGCCGGGTCTCCCGCGCGCCACGGGCGGCGCCCCCCTCCTCACTGAGCGGCACACCGTCTCCACCTGGGAGATTGCGCTGACACGGGACTACTCGCGGAGTAGTCTCCCGGGGAAGCGGAGTGGACCGCGCCGTGCCTCGTGAGGAACCCATGGAGTCAGCCCACCTGAATCCGACCCGCCTCCCCGTGGGAACGAGGGTGGGACCGTGGCGCGTGATGGAGCGTCGCGGGCTGGGAGCCCATGGCGCCGTCTACCGCGCCGTCGGGCCGGAGACGGGCGTGGGCCCCGTGGCGCTCAAGCTGGCCCTGCATCCCAAGGACGAGCGCTTCGCGCGGGAGGTGGAGCTGCTCAAACGCATCCGCCACCCGAGCGTTCCGCGGCTCGTGGACCATGGCGACTGGCGGCGGCCGGAGGGCTTCGCCTACCCGTATCTGGTGATGGAGCTGGTGGACGGGGTGTCGCTGTACCACTGGGCGCGGGAGCGGGCGCCCACGTCGCGGCAGGTGCTCCGGGTGCTCGCGCGCCTCGCGCGGGCGCTGGAGGCGACGCACGGCGCGGGAGGCGTGCACCGGGACGTGAAGGGCGACAACGTGCTCGTGAGCGATGTGGGGGACCGGGTCTTCCTCACGGACTTCGGCTCCGGGCACTTCGTGGGCGCCTCCACGCTGACGTGGCATCCGTTTCCACCGGGGACGCCGGAGTACCGCTCTCCGGAGGCCTGGCGCTCCATGCGGCTCCTGGTACGGGGCTCGAATGCGCCGTATGCCCCGGGGCCAGCGGATGATGTCTTCGCGCTGGGCGTCACGGCGTACCGGCTGGTGACGGACGAGTACCCTCCCCCGTCGGACACGGTGCCCCACTTCGAGCACGAGGAGCGGGCCGCGCCACCTTCCGCGCGGGCGGTGAATGGCCGCTGCTGCGAGGAGTTGAGCGACCTCACGGCCCGGATGCTCTCCAGGAATCCCGAGGCCCGTGGCAGTGCCCGCGAGCTGGCCGAAGTGCTGGAGCGGGCCGCGCGCGAGACAGGGCCGGAGGCGGATGTGCCTCTCTTCATCCGGGTGACCTCTGGAGTCGATGAGGCAACAGTCGAGCTGGCTCGACCGGCAGAGCACTCCCGGCGTTCATGGCTCATGACAGCCAGCGTGGGCTGGGCCCTGGCGCTCGCGGTCGGATGGATGCTGGGCGCGTCTCCGGACAGCGACGAGCAGGAGGCACACGCTTCGATGACCGAGGACACGAAGGATGGCGGCACAGTGGCGGTCGGAGACTCGGCCCTCACGGCCCCGGTGTCTCCTCGTCAGGCTCCGGCCTCCTGGTCAACCATCGGTGTGGACTTGCCCCCCAGACCCCTGCGAGGACAAATCCGACCGGATGCCATGGGACGCTGTCCGCATAGGTCTCACGTCGCCATCAATGGTGGCTGCTGGAAGAAGCTGGCTGTGACTCAGAAGGATTGCGAGGAGCAAGACTACGTCTACAAGGGCGCCTGCTATGTGCCAGTCTTCCGACCAGAACGCCCTCCCACCTCAAGTCCCACCGAGCAGTTCAAAGACAGCCCATGAGTCGCGGCACCTGGGAGCATGACAACGATGGAACAGCTTCGACGTCGTGCCCTTTGGCCGTGGCTCCTCTCCATCGCATTGGGCCTACCCGGTGCGGGCTCGGCCGCAACCAACGAGCTGCCCTCGACGCCCCTCCCCGGTCAGAGACGGCCGGACGCCAGCGGCCGCTGCCGCACCCGGATACAGGTCCCCATCAATGGGGGCTGCTGGTACAAGGTAGCGGTGGAAGTAAAGGACTGCGACGAGGACGGCTATGTCTACCGGGGCGCGTGCTACTACCCCGCCTTCCCGCCTCCACCGCCCGCCACGTCCGACATCCTGGACGCCCCGAGCCACCACCCCGCTCACGCGCTGAGCTTCTGCCGCTTCAGCTCCTGCATGTACAGCTCGCGCTCCTCCGCGAGCGCCTTCGCGACGCTCGGCCGCTCCCACAGGCGCGCGACGTAGGCGCTGATGGCCGGCCACTTCTGCAGCTCGACGGGAGTCACCGCGGTCCAGTTCAGCACGGTGACGAGGTACGCATCCGCGACGCTGAACCGGTCGAGCAGGAACTCCCGCCCCGTCAGGTGCTTCTCCAGGTGGTCCATGCGAGCCGCCCCCTTCTCCAGCGCATAGGCCCTCGCGCCCTCATTGGCCTTCGCATCGAGCAGCGGCATGAACAGCCCCTTGTGCAGCTCGGTGCCGATGAAGCACAGCCACTGCTGGAGCAGCGCCCGTCCCTTGCGGTCGGTAGGAGCCAGCTCCGCCCGGGGGAACGAGTCCGCCACGTACTGCAGGATGGCCGCGTTCTCCGTGAGGATGTCCCCCTCGTCCGTCCGCACCGTGGGAACCAGCCCCAGCGGATTGACCTGCAGGAAGTCCTGGCCGTCATGCGTGCGCTTCGTCTTCGAGTCGACCTCGATGTAGGTCGCCTTCGCGCCCGCCTCGTACAGGGAGATGCGCGTCGCCAGCGAGCAGGCCAGGGGAAGGAAATAGAGCTGCATGGAGTGCCTCCAGGGGTGCGTTCTCGTTCCCGCCTTGGGAACGGGAGAACAGTGCACCTCCCCGGCCTATGCATCCAACGCATTGTTGGCATAGAGTCGATGCATGGGTGACATCGCCTTCCTTCCGAACCCCCGCCTGGACGTGCGCGACCTGCGCGTCGTGCTCGCCCTCGCCTCCGCCGGCACCACCGCGCAGGCGGCGACGGTGCTGCACCTCACCCAGCCCGCCGTGAGCCGCGCGCTCCTGGCGGCCGAGGACAAGCTCGGCGCCCGCCTCTTCGACCGCACGCCCAAAGGGCTCGTCCTCACCGAGGCCGGCCAGGAGCTCGTCTCCGGCGCCACGCGCCTGCTCGTCGATCTGGGAGACCTGGAGCACCGCGTCCGTGCCCCCGTGGCGAAGCCCATGCGCATCCGCCTCGTCTGCGAGTGCTACACGGCCTACCACTGGCTCCCGTCCGCGCTCGTGAATCTGCGCAAGAGCCTGCCGGGACTGGAGCTGTCCCTCGCGGTGGAGCACACGAAGGCCCCCGTTCCCGCGCTCGTGGCGGGAGACATCGACGTCGCGCTCGTCACCTCCTCGCCCGTGCCCCACGCCCAACTCGAGGAGCGGCACATCTTCACCGACGAGGTGCTCTTCATCATGTCGTCGTCGCACCCGCTGGCCTCCCGCAAGGCACTCACGCGGGACGACCTCCGGGAGACCACGCTCCTCACGGGGCAGACGCCTCCGGCCGAGGCGCAGTGGTTCATGAAGCAGGTCTTCGGCCGCGAGCGGCCACGCCTCCGCTTCGAGCAACTCCCGCTCACCGAGGCCCTCGTGGACGTGGCCCGGGCCGGCATGGGCGTCGCCGTGCTCTCCGAGTGGATTGCCCGTCCGCACCTCGACAAGGGAGGCCTCGTGGCGAAGCGGTTCGCCTCGGGCCCCCTCCGCCGCTCGTGGCGCATCGCCTGGAGGCGCGAGGTCGGCGACGCCGCGCTCCGCCTCGCCGCCGCGCTGGAGACCACGGCGCCCCGGAATCTCTCCCTCGACTGACCTGCTGTCGCCGTTCCAGCGCCGCCCCTTCTCTCCGCGGGGCGCACTTCCGCGCCCCGGATTCGTCGGAGCGAACGAATAGACGGGGCAGTCCCTGGACACGCTCCAGGGGCGAGCCGTACGTCTCGCCATACCCCATCTGGGCGCGCGGCTCGGCGACGGATTCGGGGTGCGAATCGTTCTTGCGACGGAGGCTCCTTCGTCGTGAGCGCGGAGCCCGGTACCCCCGTGCAGCATCCGTCTCAGCCAGGGCAGCCCGAATCTTCTCCATGTGAGCCATGCCCCACCTCCATGCACCAAGGGGCGCACGGGCCGGGGACACGCGATGTCCTCCCATGACTCCCGAGCCCGCGCGCTCGTGGCTGCCCCTACCCTCGGCCCTCGGTGGTGGGAACGAAGTGCACGCAGCCAGATGACCCGCCAGGTCCTCCCCGGGCGCGGGCCCCACCCTCCCTGG
>NZ_JABBJJ010000180.1 GCF_012933655.1 Pyxidicoccus fallax
GGGCGGGACATGGGCCGTGAATCTATGGCACGCCGTCCCGGCCCGATGCGGCTCGCGAAGACCCGCCGTGCCGTCCCGCTGACACCCGTGCACAGAACCGCCACGAGCCGTGGCGGAAATGCCCCCGAAGAACCGCCGCTCCCGGGTCCGCCACTCCTACCGCTGCAGAATCGACTGGACCGATTTGGCGCGCTCCTCGGCGGTCCGCTTGTCCTGATCCATCGGGAAGGGCACGTCGAGTCCGCGCTTCACGGCGGGCCGCTGCTCGATGGCGGCCAACCAGCGCTGCAGGTTCGGCAACCCGTCCACCGAGACGCCGGACCAGTCGTGCAGGCGCACCCATGGCCACGTGGCGATGTCCGCGATGCTGTAGTCCCCCGCGAGGTACTCGCTCTCCTTCAGCCGCGTGTCGAGCACCGTGTACAGCCGCCGCGTCTCGTTCTGGTAGCGGTCGATGGCCGGCTGGAGCTTCTCGGGGAAGTAGCGGAAGAAGACGTTGGCCTGCCCCTGCATGGGCCCCACGCCTCCCATCTGGAACATCAGCCACTGGATGACGCGCGAGCGGCCCTTCGGGTCCGTCGGCATCAGCTTCCCCGTCTTCTCCGCGAGGTAGATGAGGATGGCGCCCGACTCGAACACCGCGAAGTCCCCTTCCGCCCGGTCGACGATGGCGGGGATGCGCCCGTTCGGGTTGATGCGCAGGAACTCCGGCTGCTTCTGCACGCCCTTGCTGATGTCCACCGGCTTCACGGTGTACGGCAGGCCCAGCTCCTCCAGTGCAATCGACACCTTGTGGCCGTTGGGCGTTGCCCACGTGTACAGGTCAATCATCCGCTCCGCTCCTCATGTCAGGTGAGCCGCGCGCGTCCTGATAACGGGGGCACGAGCGCCGCGCTTCAGTGAATGGCCTGGTCCATGACCCGCCAGCGCTGGTCCACCCAGGCGCGCAGGTACGCCACCTCGCCCCGGAAGTCGTTCAGGTCGGTGCGGTCGCGCCAACGGAAGAAGGTCCGGTACTCCTCGCCCCAGCGGGCCTCGTCCTTGAGCGCCGCGGCCTCCACTTCCCGCGCGTACCCGTCGATGAGCCCCAGCACCACCTCCCGGTGCAGCGGCCCGTCGAGCAGCTCGCGGAAGCGCAGGTACATCGGCCCGGTGATGGTCGGGTCCGCGAGCATGCGCGCGAAGAGCAGGTTCTGGGGCTCGAAGGTGTACAGCTCGCTCGCATCCAGGCGCCACGTGTTCCAGGCCTGCCCGAAGCTGGTGTCCAGGTCCCACGGGATGTAGCGCCACCGCGCCCCCGGCCCCCTCGCCCGGAAGTGGTACGCGTTCTTCGCCACCGAGTCATGCGCGTGCATCATGAGGGCGAAAATCCACCAGTCCTCGTAGTCGCGAGTGACCATCCACGCGTCCCGCTCGGCGCGGAAGCGCTCCGGGTCCGCGTCCGCCACGAAGGCCGTGAGCGCCTCGATGTTCGCGTAGGCCCCGTCTCCCTCCTCGGGCTCGCCCTCCTTCTTCTCGAAGCCCTGCCACAGCCACATCTTGGGCTCGCCCCGGGCGTCGTCGCGCGAGAAGTTGGCGTCCTGCTCCACCGCCTTGAAGAGCTCCCCGCCCGGGTCCAGTCCCTGCTCGGCGATGAAGTGGCGGTCGATGTGGTCCGCCACCGTGAAGAGGCCGTGGTAGCGCCCGTTCAGATAGACCACCGCGCTGAACGTCTTCACCTGGAGATGGTCCGGGGACATGCGGTTCCACACCTCGAAGGCGAGCCGCGAGCGCAGATAGGAGTTGTCGTTGAAGGGACTGACGAGCACCACCTTGCGTCGCCCCACGAAGCCGCCGGCGCGCAGGGGCTCGCTGAAGGTATGCCCGTCGTCGAAGTCGAGCGTCATGCTGCGCTTGGGGAAGGCGAGCGACTTGTCCCCGCGGTAGCGGACCTCCGCCACGAGGCAGCGCCCGCGGTACATGACCCGAGCGGGACGGTAGTCGTCATCGTCCGGCAATGAGGACGACATGAAGAGGTGGAGCACGGGCAGCCCATCCTCCTCGGCCAACGCACGAGAGTCGTAATCGGGGTCGGCCGCTTCGTGTCCCTCCTCGCCAGCGCGGCCCCAGACCCTGAGCCCCTGGACGAAGGACGCGCCGTCCACGTCCCCACACTCGGGCGGCAGGGGCACACTCCAGCCACTCGACGGTCCACAGGCCGGGAGCACCCCGCAGAGGACGAGCAGCCACGCGATGTATTGGCACCCTCTTCGCATCCCCCTCCTGCCCACGCGGAAGGGTAATCACCGCGCTCCCATCTGACCTGGCGCGCAACGCGTCCGCCCCTCACGTGGGGACGAGCCGGCCCCTCCGGCGATGTCGCGTCGCGAACACCGTGCCCCGATGCCCGCGAGGCCCGCGGCTCCGCGCGCCTGTGAGCACCCGCGGCGTGGCCACGGACAAGAGAAAGCCCCGTGGCGCCAGGAAGGCACCACGGGGCTCGGAGCGTGTCGCGATGGGAAGCGGCTACCGCGTCACGGCGCGGCCGGAGCCTTCACCGGGGCCTTCGCCTTCTTCTCCGCGTTGGCGAAGTCACCCGCCTTCACCTGCGTGACCTTCTGCCAGTCCAGGTGCCGCTCCATGGCCTTGCGCACGTCGTCGGGGGTGAGCTTCGCCAGCTTCTCCTCCAGCGCCGCGTCGAAGGCCAGCGTGCGGCCCAGGTACAAGTACCCGGCGAGCTGCCGCGCCAGGCCGCCGTCCTGCGCGCGAGCCGCCTGCCGGTACTCCAGCAGGCCCGCGCGCGCCTTCTCCAGCTCCTCGGCGGTGTAGCCCTTCTGCACCGCGCGAGAGACCTCTTCGCGCATGGCCGCCTCCAGCCGCGTCGCGTTCTCCGGCGCGTAGATGGCGTAGGTGACGAAGTTGCCCACCGTGTCGATGTCGCTCGCGTCCAGGCTGCTGCCCACGCCGTAGGACAGGCCGTCCTGCTGGCGGATGCGCGTGGCCAGCCGCGAGTTGAGGAAGCCGCCACCCAGCACGAAGTTACCCAGCAGCAGCGCGGGGTAGTCCGCGTCGTCGCGGCGCAGCTTCAGCGTCTGGCCCGCCAGGTAGTACGCGTTGGCCTTGTCCGGCGTCTCCAGCGCCACCACCTTCGGCCCGCCGTCCGCGAACATCTGCGACACGCGCTTGAAGGGCGCCGGGCTCTTCCAGTTACCGAGCAGCTGGCCCGCGAGCGGCACCACCTCCTTCGGCTCGAAGTCACCCACCACGGCCAGCTCGCCGTTGGACGCGCCGTAGAAGGCCTTGTGGAAGGCGCGCACGTCCGCCAGCGTCGTGTCGCGGATGCCGGCCAGGCGCTCGTCGAAGGTGGGCACGTAGTAGGGGTGCCCCTTCGGGTAGTGGCCCGACAGCGTCCGCCAGAAGGCGATGCTGCCCTGCGTCTCGGGCTCGCTGCGCTGCGACTCCAGCGCGGCCAGCCGCTCCTGCTTGAGGAGCGCGAACTCCTTCTCGTCGAAGGCGGGCTCGCGCAGCACCTCGGCCACCAGCTTCAGGGCCTCCGGCAGGCTGGCGCGCGGGCAGTCGAGCGTCACCGTCGCGCCCGTGAGGCCGCCGTCCACGCCGACGCGTACCTTCAGCTTGTCGAACGCGTCCTGGAGCTGCTGCCGGGTGCGCTTCTTGGTGCCGCGCATCAGCATGCGGCCGGTGTACTGCGCGATGTCCGACTTGCCGCGCAGCACGTCCTCGGTGCCCCAGCGCAGGTTGAGGGCCACGTTCACCATCTCGCCGCGCGTCTTCTTGGACAGCACCGCGTACTTCACGCCGCCGGGCAGCTCGCCGCGCTGCACGCGGGCCTCCACGTTGGCGGGCGTCGGGTCGAACACCTCGCCCTGGGCCACGGCCTCGCGGCCCTTGTAGCCCTCCATCATCTGCGCCACGTTCACCGGCGGCGGCATCTCCGCGCGGTCCGGCTTCGGCGTGGGGACGAAGGTGCCCATCGTGCGGTTGGACGACTTGAGGTACGTGGCCGCCACGCGCGCGACGTCCGCGGGCTTCACCGCCTCGATGCGGTCGCGGTGCATGAAGAGCAGGCGCCAGTCACCGGTGGCCGCCCACTCGGACAGCTGGACGGCGGCGTACTCGGAGTTGTTGAGCATCAGCTCGATGGACTTGAGCAGCTGCGTCTTGGCGCGCGTCACCTCTTCCTCGGTGAAGGGCGTCTTGTGGGCGTCCTCGACCGTCTTGAGGAACGCCTCGCGCGCGGCGGTGAGCGACTGGTCCTGGCGCAGCTCCACGGAGAAGACGAGCGCGCCGGGGTCTCGCAGCTGGAGGTTGGAGGCGCCCACGCGCGACGCCTTCTTCGTCTCCACCAGCGCCTTGTAGAGGCGGCCGGAGGGGTTGTTGCCCATGACAAGCGTGAGCACGTCGATGGCGGCGTAGTCCGGGTGCGCGCCCTCGGGCACGTGGTAGAGGCTGGTGAGCAGCTGGGTGTCACCCACGCGGCGCAGCGTCACCTCGCGCTCGCCGTCCTGCACGGGCTCGGCGGTGTACGTGGCGGGCACCGGCGTGGCGGGCTTCTTCAGCTTGCCGAAGGTGTCCTGAATCATGGACAGCGCCTTGGCCTCGTCGAAGCGGCCGGCGACGACGAGCATGGCGTTATCCGGCCGGTAGTACTTCCGGTAGAAGTCCTGGAGCCGGTCGATGGGCACGTTCTCCAGGTCCGAGCGCGCGCCGATGGTGGCCTTGCCGTAGCTGTGCCAGATGTACGCGGCGGACATGACGCGCTCGAAGAGGATGCCACGCGGGTCGTTCTCGCCGGACTCGAACTCGTTGCGGACGACGGTCATCTCGCTGTCGAGGTCCTTCTTCGCGATGAAGCTGTTGACCATGCGGTCCGCTTCGAAGGCGAGGGCCCAGCGCAGGTTGTCGTCGGAGGCGGGGAGCGTCTCGTAGTAGTTGGTGCGGTCCAGCCAGGTGGTGCCGTTGGGACGGGCGCCGCGCTCGGTGAGCGCCTGGGGGACGTTCTTGGTGGTGGGCGTGCCCTTGAACAGCAGGTGTTCGAGCAGGTGGGCCATGCCCGTCTCGCCGTAGCCCTCGTGCTTGCTGCCGACGAAGTACGTCACATTGACGGTGACGTTGGGCTTGGTGGGGTCGGGGAAGAGGAGCACGCGCAGGCCATTGGGCAGGCGGTACTCGGTGATGCCCTCGACGCTCGTGATGGGAGCGAGCGACGGAGCCTTCGCGGGCGCGGCCTTCGCGGCGGCGGCCGGCGCGGCCTTCGGAGAGGGGGCGGGGGTCTGGGCCCACACCGGGTTGGCGGCCACCAGCAGGGCGGCCACCAGGGAGAGCGGGGTACGACGCTTCATGCGGTCCTCGCGGGTCTTCTGGGAGTGCACGGGGCTTCTAACCCGGTATGGGGGTCCCGCCATCCCGAACGGCGTCAGGACGGCCGGCCGGGCGTCTCGGGAGTGACAGCCGGGGGTCCCGGGGTGGGGTGCCACCGGGACCCATGTGACCTCACGGGTTCTTGGCCACGAGTATGCCCTGGCAGGTTGACTGCGGGCTTGGCCTGCGTACCATGAGCCTGGACCCTTCGCGGCAGCGCGATGGGACCTGTGGGGTCGTCAGTGGTGCAGCCTCCATGTCAGATTGGATTGCTAGGGTGCATGAAGTCCAGCCAGAGAACCCACCCTGGTTGGCGGGAGGAGCGGATGGCGATGGCAACGGGTAGTGACGTGCTCATGCAGTGCCTGCAGGAGGTGCGGGAGCTTCAGCAACAAGTGCAGGAAGGAGAGGAGCGGTCAGCGCAACAGCTCACGCTGGTGAAGGAGGACGTCGGTGAGCTTCAGAAGAATGTGAAGACATTGGCGGAAAACGTCTCCACTCTTGCCGACAACGCCGACAAGACCCGGCTCAGTCATGAGCGATACTTCAACAAAATCGGACGCATGTTGAACATGCTCGCCGAACAGCAACTGAACACCCAGGGCACAATGGACGACCACGAACGCCGCCTGCGCATGCTCGAAAAGCGCTGAGTGTGGCTAAGCCACCCGGGGTAAGTCCTGTCAGGGGGCCTCACCGCCCAAGCCGGAAACTCGGGCCTCTGTGCGGCTCCCCCTGAACGAACTTAGTCTCGGTGGCTTAGCGGTCAGGGAACCACGGCCGAGCAAGGGAACACGGATGCGACTGGTCCTCCTCTCCGACACACACATGCACCACGAAGCCCTGACGGTGCCTCGGTGTGACGTGCTCATCCACGCGGGGGACTTCACCCGCCGGGGCAGCCGGAGCGACGTGGAGGACTTCCTGCGCTGGTTCTCCCTCCAGGACGCCCGGGAGAAGGTCCTCGTCGCCGGCAACCACGACTTCCTCTGCGAAGAGGCTCCCGACCTCGCCCGCGACCTCATCCAGAAGGCCGGCGTGCACTACCTCTACGACGAGGAGGCCCGCATCGCCGGGCTGCGCATCTGGGGCTCTCCCATCACCCCCCGGTTCGGACACTGGGCCTTCAACCGGGACCGGGGCTCGGACATCGCCGCCCACTGGAAGCACATCCCCGAGGGGCTCGACATCCTCATCACCCACGGCCCGCCCCACGGCCTGGGCGACCGGACATGGGCCGGCGTCGATGCCGGCTGTGAGGACCTGCTCGCCCGCGTGCGACAAGTGCCGCCCCGGCTCCACGTCTACGGCCACATCCATGAGGCCCACGGCGAGTTCTCGCTGCCCGGCCTGCCCACCCGGTTCCTCAACGTCTCCAACTGCCGCCTGATGCCCTTCGGCGTCCGTCCGCCCTTCGTCCTGGAGCTGGAGCCACGCTCGGCCCCGGGAACGGGTGAGTCCTCCGGAGCCGTGGGCTGAAGCGCCGTCTACGCGTGCATCTCTCCGTGCGGGAGCTGCCCGCCCCGGACGAAGTCCTCAATCTCCTTCACCTCGTCCGCGGTGAGGCGGAAGTCCCCGGCGGCGATGAAGCCCTCCACCTGCTCGGCGCTGCGGGCACCGACGATGGCGCCCGTCACCACCGGCGTGCGCAGCGTCCAGGCAATGGCCACCTCCGCGGGCGAGCGCCCATGCCGCTTCCCAATCGCGCGCAGCCGCTCCACCAGCTCCAGGTTGCGCGACAGCCGCGGCTCCTGGAAGTCCATGCTGTTGCGGCGCCAGTCGTCCTTCGGGAAGGCCGCCACGCGCTCGCGCGTCATCGCTCCGGACAGCAGCCCCGACGCCATGGGCGAGTAGCCGATGACGCCGATGCTGTTGCGCGAGCAGAAGGGAAGGACGCTCACCTCGATGTCGCGGTGGACGAGGGAGTAGGGCGGCTGCAGGCTCGTCACGGGCGAGATGCGCTGGATGCGCTCCAGCTGGTCCGCGTTGAAGTTGGACACGCCAATCCACCGCACCTTGCCCTGGCGTTGCAGCTCGACCATGGCCGTCCAGCCCTCTTCAATCTCCGCCAGCGACTCCACGGGCCAGTGGATTTGGTACAGGTCGATGACGTCCACCTTCAGCCGGCGCAGGGACGCCTCGCACTCGCGGCGGATGGAGTCCGCCTTGAGCGAGCGGTGGATGGTGCCCTTCGTGTCCCAGACCATGCCGCACTTGGTGAAGACGTACGGCCGCTGGGCGCGGCCCTGCAGCGCGCGGGCGACCACCTCCTCGGAGTGGCCCAGTCCGTACACCGCCGCGGTGTCTATCCAGTTGATGCCCAGCTCCAACGCCCGCTGGATGGACGCGATGGACTTCTCGTCATCCTGGGGACCCCACCCGAACTGCCAGCCCCCGCCGCCAATGGCCCAGGCGCCAAAGCCCAGCGCGGTGATGTGAAGGTCGGAATTGCCCAGCCGCCGTTTCTCCATGGTTCCCTCCTGTCGTGCGAGCGCCTGCCTGCCATGGCACCGCCCGCGCCGACAATGGCCGCGGCGACGGGGCCCCTGGCCCGTGGACAGCGGGCCTGTCCCCGGAGGCGGGCACCCGTCGCCTCGTGAACCCTGGGAGGATGGGGACGCCCTGGCGAGGAGCATCCCCGGCGTCGGGCCCGCCCCTCTACCCGGCGGGGAACCGGGAGCCCGGGAGCGCGGGCGTCCACCATCGCGAGCTTCCGTCCCATCCGGACACGCAAGCATCCGCGTCCCGCCCCGTTAAGTAGTAAGGACCCGCCTGCCGGGGCTGTCGCCCTGCCTCGCGGGTCTCAGGAGTTCCTTCGGATGAAACGATTCATCATCGGCGTGCTCGCCTTCATCGGCGCCATGTCCGTCCTCTTCGTGGTGGGCCTCGTCGGCCTGATGGTGCTCGCGTCGGCGAGCGGCCCCACCGTCCCGTCCAACATCGTGCTGGAGCTGGACCTGGAACGGCCGCTGCGCGAGCACGTGTCGGGCGACTCGCTGGCGAGCGCCTTCGGCGAGGACCCGACCACGGTGCGCGACGTGGTGGACGCGCTGGAGAAGGGGGGGCGCGACCCGCGCGTGAAGTCGCTGGTGGCGCGCATCGGCAACCCTGGCAGCCCCGCCCAGGCGCAGGAGCTGCGGGACGCGGTGAAGGCCTTCCGCGCCACCGGCAAGAAGGCCGTGGCCTACGCGGACACCTTCGGCGAGGCGGACAACACCACCCTGGCCTACTACGTCGCGTCCGCCTTCGACGAGGTCTACATCCAGCCGTCCGGTGACTTGAACATCACCGGCATCTCCTTCGAGACGCCCTTCGCCCGCGAAGCCTTCGCCAAGCTGGGCGTGACGCCGCGCTTCCACAAGCGCGCCGAGTACAAGAACGCCATCAACACCTATACGGAGCAGGGCTACAACGCCCCGCACCGCGAGGCCACCGAGCGCTACACGCAGAGCCTCTTCGGCCAGATGGTGCGCGGCATCGCCGAGGAGCGCGAGCTGGGCGAGGACGCGGTGCGCGCGCTCATCGACAGGGCGCCGCTGCTCGGCCAGGACGCGGTGGACGCGAAGCTGCTGGACGGCCTGCGCTACCGCGACGAGGTGCTGGGCGAGCTGACGAAGCAGGCGGGCGACGGCGCCGAGCTGCTCTACGTGCACAAGTACCTGGAGCGCGTGGGCCGGCCGCACGCGACGGGCGACACCATCGCGCTGGTGTACGGCGTGGGCGGCGTGGCGCGGGGCAAGAGCCAGGGCAACCCGCTCTCCGGCGAGGAGGTCATGGGCGCGGAGAACGTGGCGGCGGCGCTGCGCAAGGCCACCGCGGACTCGCGCGTGAAGGCCATCATCTTCCGCGTGGACAGCCCCGGCGGCAGCTACGTGGCCAGCGACACCGTGCGCCGCGAGGTGCAGCGCGCGCGGGAGGCGGGCAAGCCCGTCGTCGTCACCATGGGCACCTACGCCGCGAGCGGCGGTTACTTCGTCGCCATGGACGCGGACCGCATCGTCGCGCAGCCGGGCACCCTCACCGGCAGCATCGGCGTGTACGCGGGCAAGTTCGTGACGGACTCCTTCTGGGAGAAGCTGGGGGTCAACTTCGAGACCATCGCGGCGGGGAAGAACGCCACGATGTACGACTCGGACGCGGACTTCACGCCGGAGCAGGAGGTCCGCGCGGAGGCCATCATGGACCGCATCTACACGGACTTCACGCAGCGCGCGGCGGCCGGGCGGAAGATGCCGCTGGAGAAGCTCCAGTCGGTGGCGAAGGGCCGCGCGTGGACGGGCGAGGACGCGCTCGCCAACGGGCTGGTGGATGCGCTGGGCGGCTATCCGAAGGCGCTCGCGCTGGCGAAGGAGCTGGCGAAGCTGCCCGCCGACGCGCCAGTGCGCGTGGAGGAGTACCCGCGCCGCAAGACGGGCTCGGAGGTGCTGTCCGCGCTGCTCGGCCAGACGGGCGACAACAGCGAGGACGACGCCGCCTCCGTGAGCGTCCTGTCCCCGTGGGCCCCGCTGGTGGCGGCCACGCGCGAGGTATACCTGCTCGGCGCGCGGCTCGGCGTGTTCGAGTCCCAGCGCGGCGCCCTCTACGCGCCCATGCCGAAGGGCAGCTGGTAGTCGGGCGCGAGGCGGCTCGCCCGGTGCGTGCGTCCGGGACGCACCGGCGTGCCGCCCGGACGCCGCGGCTCAGGCGCGCAGCTGTGGCGGGAGCGCGTCCATGGGGGACAGCGGGCGCCCGAAGACGGAGTGGTAGCGGAGCTGCCGCAGGACACAGCGCTCCCGCTTCACGTCGTACACGAGGCAGCGCTCCACCGGCCCCGCGTAGACGTGCAGGGAGATGGCCGGCCCCTGCCGGGCCATGACGCGGTGGATGGGGGCCTCGGGGCAGCGGAAGTCCACGTAGCCCGCGCCCACCGGGCCCACCACGACCGGAGGCCCCAGCCGCGCCGGGCCCGGGCCCAACCCCCCGGAAATCAGCGCGTAGTTCTCCAACACGAAGACGCCCGACTGGACGCTGAACCAGCACTCCTGCCCGTCATGGTCATGCACGGGCGACACGGCGCCCGTGTCCCAGCAGTTCACGAGCACCTCCAGCCGCGCGTCCCTGTAGACGAGGTTGCGCGTGTAACGGCCGCGGCTGAAATGCAGGTACGGCCGGAGGCTGCCCGGCTCCACCACCAGGCCCGCCAGCCTCTCTCCCACCCCTACCAGGCCCGGCACCCGCCCGGCCTCCTCCCGAAGGAGCCCCACCAACGCCTCGAGGCACATCCCGCCCATGGCGGAAAACCTAGGTAAGCCACCGACACGATGCCTATGGGCGTGTTGGATGGGGGACGCACAGCCGTCCGGCGCGCACTTGAGGACAGGCAGTCCATCCACTGGAGGACGCCCGCCGCGGGTCCGCCTGTGGCCGACGGGCGGCCCCGGGATTGCAAGCTGGCGTGGAGGCGGAACCATCTGTCGCCCGCGAGGAAGCCGATCTCCCAGCGGACGCGTAGAGAACACTGACTTTCCTTGGACCAAGGCCACGCCCCTGAGGGCGGGGGGCCGCGGTGGGGGGCGAAGGGACCATGAAGAAGCGACTGGGTGACATCCTGCTGGAGCGGGGCGTGATTGATGCGCTGCAGCTCCACTCGGCGCTGGCGTACCAGCGCAAGTGGGGTGTGCCGCTGGGGCAGGTGGTGGTGGATCAGCGCTTCTGCACCGCGCGGCAGGTCCTGGAGGCGCTGGCGGAGCAGTTGGGGATGCAGACGGTGGACCTGGAGTCCGAGGTCCCGGATGCGAGCCTGACGTACCTCATTCCGGAGAAGGTGGCGGAGGCGCACCGGGTGGTGCCGCTGCGGCTGGAGGCCCGCGGGCCCCGGGACTCGGTGCTGGTGGTGGCCATCGCCGCGCCGGCCAGCCTCGCGTCGCTGGACGCGGTGCAGAGTGTGTCCGGCAAGTCGCGCGTGGTGGCGAAGCTGGCCTCGGACGCGGCCATCCGCCGCGCCATCGGCCGCATGTACCGGGGCGAGAAGGACGAGGCGGCGCCGCGCCGTCCCGGCATGGAGGGCTTCTCGCTCCCCGAGGCGGACGACGCCATGCCCATGGTGCTCGGCGAGAGCATGGCCGAGCTGACGAACATGGAGCCTCCGGCCGAGGACACCGTCACGGCGGACGGGCTGCCGCTGCTGTCCTCGCTGGAGGAGGCCGTCCGGCCGGCGCCGGCTCCCGTGCAGGCGGTGGCCGCCGTGAAGCCCACGCCCCCGCCGGTGCTGAAGCCCACGCCCGCGCCGGTGAAGCTGCCGGCGCTGACGGCGGCGCGGCCCGAGCAGGTGGCGCAGGTGCTGGTGTACGGCTGGGGCGCGACGGCGGCGGCGGGGCTGGTGCGGGTGCTGGAGACCGGCGGTGGACTGACGGCGCGGGTGGCCAGCACGGAGGAGCTGCTGGCGGCCAGCGAGGCGCAGGTGGTGGTGGCGCCGCTGCCCTCCATGGAGGCGCTGGGCCACAGGGTGGCCGCGCAGGTGCTGGTGGCCGGCAAGGTACCGGAGCTGGACTTGCCCCGGGCGCAGGCGGTGGGCGCGCGCGGCTTCCTGGCCGCGCCGGTGGACCCGGACCTGCTGCTGCGCGCGGTGCGCCGGCTGGCGAAGCCCACCGACGGCACGGTCCTCAAGCGCGCCGGCTGACCGGGGCGAGCCTCAGGGCACCGCGGCCAGCAGCGCGGGCTTGTCCGAGCCCTCCGGCAACCAGAGCGAGGCCAGCTCCAGGGACGAGGACGTGAAGGGCTCGGCGCGCACCAGCGCGTCCGACTCGTGGCAGCCGGTGAGGAGCCAGCCGCGCTTGACGCGCTGGTACACCTCCAACGTGCGAGCGACGGGGTCCACCAGCCACACGTGGGAGACGCCCGCGCGAGCGTAGAGGGGCAGCTTGCGCGTGCGGTCCAGCGCGACGGTGGTGGGCGCGAGCACCTCGCACACCCAGTCCGGCGTCAGCGTGAGGAAGGGGACGTCCGGGTCCAGCGGGGCGTCCACGCGCTCGCGGCGCCAGCCGGCCAGGTCCGGCACGAGCATGTCCTCGCCGAGGTGCAGCTCGGGAGCGCGCAGGAAGCACCAGCGGCCACTGCCGCCCCGGCGCCGGTCGAGCTGCTCACCGAGCTCCACGCCCAGCATGAAGGCCGCGCGCGTCTGCGCGGCGGAGGGGCGCGGCGAGGCCACCAGTTCGTCATCCAGGATTTCCCCCACCCAGCCCGAGGGCAGGGCCGAGAGCATGGAGTACCGCGCCAGGGGGATGGTGCCTTCCGTCACAACGCCTCCGTGAATTACCGGGTGAGGGCCGGCATTCTAGGGAGCGGTCTGACATCCGCCTGGCGGGTGGACTGGAGGACTCAGGACGTGCCGGGGCGCTTCCGGGACGGGGGCGGGGACGCCCGGGACGGGAAGGACTTCGCCTCGGCCAGCAGCCAGCGGCGCACCGCGGCAATGCGCTCCGCGTTGCGTGCCGACTCCAGGTGGACGACGTGGTACGCGAAGCCGTCCAGCTCCGGCCCGAAGGGTTGCACCAGGGCGCCGCTCGCCAGCTCCTCGGCGACGAGCACGAGGCTCGCGAGGGCGACTCCATGGCCGGCGATGGCGGCCTGGATGGAGTGGGATTCGTCGGAGAAGACCAGCTCTCCCCCCGAGGTCTTGTAGGGCCGGCCCGCGGCGGCGAACCAGCGAGGCCACGTGGGCGTGTCGTCCTCGACGCGGCGCCACTCGAAGCGGAGCAGCGGATGCTTCCCCAGGTCGGCGGGAGCGCGCACACCCAGCCGGGGGCTGCACACGGGCGCGAAGCGGTCCTGGAGCAGCAGCTCCGAGTGCAGTCCCGGATACACGCCACGTCCGTAGCGGATGGCGAGGTCCACGCCTCCGGCCCGCAGGTCCATGGGGTCGTCCGAGGCATGGAGGCTCAGGTCGAGCCCCGGGCAGGCCGCGCGGAACGCGGCGACTCGCGGCACCAGCCACTTCGACGTGAAGGCCACGGTGGCGGAGAGCGTGAGGGCGGCCCGCTCGGGAGGCTTCCTCAGTGCGTCGACACCGCGGAGCAGGGCGTCGAAGCCTTCCCGCAGCGC
Organism: Pyxidicoccus fallax; assembly: GCF_012933655.1. Lineage (GTDB taxonomy): Bacteria > Myxococcota > Myxococcia > Myxococcales > Myxococcaceae > Myxococcus > Myxococcus fallax. Next base: position 13,438 of record NZ_JABBJJ010000180.1, read on the forward strand.
GGGGTAGAGGGACTGCCCGGCGGGGGTCAGTACCACGCGCCGGACGCGGCGCTCGAAGAGGAGCGTGTCGAGCCAGTCCTCGAGCTGGCGGATTTGATGGCTGACGGCCGTGGGCGTCACGGCCAGCTCGTCCGCGGCGCGCTTGAAGCTGAGGTGCCGCGCGGCGGCTTCGAAGGCACGGAGGGAACTGAGCGGTGGCAGGTCTCTCATGGGCGGTGGATGGGTGAATCCAGCTCAGCCATCGGTTGAGGATTACGCGTTTGTCGCCGGGGTGGCCAGTCTCTATCTCTTCTCTCGTGGACGGCGAGGGCCCGGGCTCCGGATGAGCCGGGCTCATCCCAGAAGCCCCGAAGCCTGGAACGTCGAACCTGGAGGGATGCGAGATGGCCAAGGTCCTGCACATCGATTCGAGCGCCCGTGCTGGCGGCTCCGAGCAACAGCGTCATGGCTCACACACGCGGCGGCTGTCCGCTCGCTTCATGGCGCGGTGGCGCGCGGTTCGCCCTGGAGATGAGGTCCTGTACCGGGACGTCGGGCAGCATCCGCCCGCTCCGGTGACGGGCCAGTGGATACACGCGGCGTTCACGAAGCCGAGCGCACGCGAGCCCTGGATGAAGGAGACGCTCGCGGAGAGTGATGCGCTCGTGGATGAGCTGCTCGCCGCGGACCTCATCGTCGCCGGCGTGCCCATGTACAACTTCAACGTGCCGGCGCAGTTCAAGGCGTACATCGACAACATCGTCCGCGTGGGCCGCACCTTCGGGTTCGACCGCTCGCGGGCAGGGGAGCCCTACTGGCCGCTGCTGGCGGAGGCGCGGAAGAAGCTCGTCATCCTGACCTCTCGCGGCGACTACGGGTACGGCAGGGGCGACCGGCTGGAGCACATGAACCACGTCGAGCCGAGCATCCGGACCGCCTTCGGCTACATGGGCATCACCGACGTGGAGTCCGTGGCCATCGAGTACGACGAGTTCGGCGACGAGCGGCTGAAGGGCTCGATTGCCACGGCGGAGCGCCAGGTCGATGCCCTCGTGGACCGGCTGCTCTGGGAGTGGAGCACGCGTGAGGCCGTGCCCGGAGGGGCCGAGCACGCCCTGGCCGTGGCACGGTGAGCGAACGCGCTACGGCGTCACTTGCCGATGCAGAAGCGCTGGAAGATGGCGTCGAGGAGGGCCTCGGAGACGGAGGTGCCAGACACCTCACCGAGGGACTCCAGCGCGAGGCCGACCTCGCCGGAGACGACTTCCAGGGTGGAGGCGCGGGAGGCGGCCTCCGCGCGGGAGAGGGCCTCGGCGGCGCGACGCAGGGCATCGGCGTGACGCTCGGAGACGAGAGCCACCGCGGAGGGCGTGCCTCCTCCCCACAGTCGTCCGAGCATCGAGGCACGGAGGGCCTCCACGCCCGCCCCGGTGAGCCCGCTCACGCGCGGGCGGAGCCCCTCCATGCCGGAGCTTCCGCCTGGCACCGGGCCCGAGAGCTCACCCGCATCGCGGCCCTGCGCACCCGTCACATCGCACTTGCCATCGACGACCAGCACGGGCGTGGCACCCGCCTCGCGAATCCACGACTCGGCCTCCGCCTCCGTGGCCTCCGGCGGCAGCACGAGCACGGCCAGGTCCACGCCCGCGAGCAGCTCGCGCGTGCGCGCAATCCCGAGCGCCTCGATACGGCCCGGCGCCTCGCGCAGTCCCGCGGTGTCGAAGAGCGTCACGCCCAGCCCGTCCCACTCGACCTTCGCCTCCAGCGCGTCACGCGTCGTCCCGGGCTCGTCATCGACAATCGCCCGCGCCTCGCCCACCAGCCGGTTGAACAGCGTGGACTTGCCCGCGTTCACCGGGCCGTACAGCGCCACGCGCGCACCGCGCCGCACGAGCCGGCCGCGCCCCGCCTCCGCGAGCAGCGCCTCCGCCTGGGCCTTCAGCGCGGCGACCCGTGCACCCGCCTCCGCGTCGGCGCCCTCGGCCTCGTCGGGGAAGTTGAGCACGCCCTCCAGGTCCGCGTGGAGCTCGCGCAGCGGCTCCTCCAGCCCGCGCACCCGTGAGGCCAGCACGCCCGACAGCCCCGCGGCCGCCGCCCGCACCGCGGCCTCCGAGTCCGCCGCCACCAGGTCCGCCACCGCCTCCGCGCGCGTGAGGTCCATGCGCCCGTTCAGGAAGGCCCGGCGGGTGAACTCTCCCGGTGCCGCCGGACGCACGCGCGCGTCCTCCAGCGCCCGCGCCAGCAACAGGCGCAGCAGCCGCGGGCTGCCATGCGCCTGCAGCTCCACCACGTCCTCACCGGTGAAGGAGGCAGGCGCGCGGAAGTAGAGGAACAGCCCCTCATCCAGCGCGCGGCCGTGCGCGTCCACAAAGGTGGCCAGGTACGCGTGACGTGGCGTGGGCTCCGCGGGCACGCCGGGAGCCAGCAGCCGGCCCACCTCCAGCGCGTCGGGACCGGACAGCCGGAGGATGCCCACGGCCCCGGCGGTGGGCGCGGTGGCCAGAGCGGCGATGGTGGGGGAAGCGGACGTCATATCGAATGCTCGACGGAGGGGCAGGGAGGCTGCCCGCGTCCACCAGGCCTCGGGCGGAGCGGGGCGCTCCGCGTCCTATCTTGAAACCGGACCCGCTGCTGCTTTCAGCGGGCCCCCATCGGAGGCGTGGAACCGCGGGCGGCCTTCTCCACGGCCTCGCGGTTCTCCTCGATGTACCGCTCCACCTCGCCGTCCTCGAGCTCCAAATCTCGCAGCACGCCCGGGTAGACGAAACGGAAGGCGGGCGACTCCTCGTCGCCGCGCAGGCGGAAGCTCATCTTCAGCACCGCCGCGCCGTACAGCTTGTCCTTGAGAGCTTTCGCCTTGCCCATCCCTCTTCTCTCTTCCGGCGACTCGGCGCGTGCGGCGCGTGGGCGCTCACTCGTCGAAGTCGTCCTCGTCATCGTCCGGCAGCAGGCTTCGCTTGGGAAGCGGCGCCGGCTTCTCCGGAGTGAACACCACCCGGCGGTTGCGGCCTTCGCCTTCCGCCGTCACCTTGACCCCCGCCACGCCCTCCACCGCCTTCAGGACGCGCGCGCGGTCGTCCAATTTCATAGCGGCCAGCGCGTAGAACCGCCCGAGACCGCCCGACTTCTCCGCGAGCTTCCGAGCCGCCTCTCGCAGCGCCGCATCCTCTTCCACCGTCACGGAGCGCTCGTCCGAATCCGCCACCCGTGCCGCCGGAGCAGGCTTGGCGGCGGGCGCCTGCGCGCCCCGGGGGTTCGCCTTCGCGGGAGCCTGGGGAGCGGCCGCCTGCTGGGCTACCCGGGGTGCCGCCGGAGCCTGGGCCGCAGTGCCAGCGGGAGCAGGGGCCGGGGCCTGCGCGGCCTGCGGCTCGCGACGCTGGCGGGGTTCCGGGTGGGCGCCCGCGCCGAGCACCACCCAGCGCCGCTCGACGCCGGGCCGGTGCATCATCTTGTTGAGCAGGAACTGGAGCGAGTCCACCACCTGGCTGCGACGCCCGTTCTCCACGCCCGGCGGAGGGCCCCCATCGAAGTGGAGCGCCACGGAGAGGCTGCCGTCGGCGGAGTCCTTCATGTCCAGCCGCGCCGGGAAGCCCATCAGCCCGAGGATGTCGCCGAGGAGCTTCTCCACGCGCTCGCGGAACTCCGCGGACGCCGGGCCGCTGGCGGCCGGAGCCGCCTGCGGCTGCTGCGATGCCTGCTGCTGCTCGCTCACTTGCGTCTGCCTCCCGCCGCCGCCACCGCCGGCGTCCCGCCGCCCGTCTGGGGCTTGTTCCGGTCCAGCCACTTCCGCAGCCCGTACTGCTGGGCGATGGAGAGGATGTTGTTCGTGAAGATGTAGAGCGACAGACCCGCGGGGTACTGGAGCAGCGTGCCCGTGAAGACGATGGGCAGGAACCAGGTCATGATCTTCGCCTGGGCCGCGTCCATCATCTGCGGCTGCATCTTCTGGGTGATGACCATGGACACGCCCAGCGCCAGCGGCAGCAGGTACGTGGGGTCCTTGTAGGTCAGGTCGCGCCAGATGGGCCCGATGAAGGGCTCGCCGTAGATGTCGAAGCTGTTGCGCAGCGCCGTGAAGAGCGCGATCCACACGGGCATCTGGATGACCAGCGGGAGGCACCCGCCCAGCGGGTTCACCTTGGCCTCCTGGTACAGCTTCATGATTTCGAGGTTCTGCTGCTCACGGTTGTCCGCGTACTTCTTGCGGATCTCCTCCATGCGCGGCTGGAGCTTCTTCACCTCTTCCATGCTGACCATGGAGCGGTAGGTGAGCGGCAGCAGCACCAGCTTCACCACCACCGTCAGCAGGATGATGGCCACGCCCCAGTTGCCCGTGAGGCCGTGGAAGAACTTCATGACGGCCAGGAGAATCTTGCAGATGACGGCCCAGATGCCGAAGTCCACCGAGCCCTCCAGCTGCGGGTGGAACGCGGCCGCGCCCAGGCCCGCGGCCTGACGCACGTCCGGGCCCGGCACCACGGCGAGCAGGTCCGGATCCTTGGGGCCGAGGTAGCCGCCGAAGCGCAGCGTCACCGTCTCACCGGCGTTCACGCTGAGCGGGAAGGACGCCGCAATCTGGCGCGCCGTCGGGGTGGCGGTGAAGGTGCAGGAGCCGGCGCGGGGGCCCTCCAGCGGGTAGAGCGCGGAGAGGAAGTACTGCTGGTCGATGCCGAAGTAGTGAATCTGGCCGCGGGCCTCCTCCGCGTCGGGCGCGTCCTCGCCGGGGCTCATGGTCTGCAGCTCTTCGTTCACCCAGCACGCGGAGCGGCTCAGGTTGCCCACGCCACCGAAGAAGGACGGCGCGTGCTCGAAGTTCGGGTCGATGGCGCGGCCGTAGTGCACCAGCAGCTCGCCGCTCTGCGGCTGGCCGGAGGTGTTGCGCACCTGGAGCGTGTACGTCAGCTCGAAGCCCTCACGCGGCCACTGGAGCGTCTTCACGACCTCCCACGGACCGCTGCGGCCGGTGAAGGTGACGCCGTCGGCGGAGCCTGCGGCGCCCTCGGTGATGGCGTAGCGCAGGTTGGCGGGCAGGGGGCTTCCGCCCTGGATGGAGACGGCGAGCGGCAGCGGCTCGCCGGGCACCGGCTGCGCCACGTTCATCTGCGGCGGGGGCGGGATGTCCTTGCCGAACAGCTTCTGGAAGCCCTGCGAGACGGAGAGCTCCTGCTGCTCGCGCATCTTCGAGCCCTGGAGCACGGCCGCGGAGAGGCCGCCGCCCTCGGACGAGAAGGCGTAGTGGACCTCCTGGCGCTGCAGCTCCACCTTGCGCTCGGGGAGCGCCGAGGCGTCATTGGCGGCGACGGCGGTGCCTCCGCCCGGAGTGCCCGGGGAGGGCGCGGCGGCGGCGGGAGTGCCGGCATCGGCGGGGGCGGTGGCCACGACGCCCGCGTCGGCGCCCTCCGCTCCGGGAGGAGTGGGCTGGGGCGCGAAGAAGAAGGTGTAGACGGCGGTGGCCGCGAACGAGAGGGCCAGAGCGAAGAGCAGTCGCTTCTGCGAATCGTTCGACTGGGGCGAGAGCGGATCGTTCATAGACTCCCCCCTCCGCGAGGGAAGGGGCGGCAGTGGGTGGAAACCCCCGTCACGGCACCGGGTCGATGCCGCCGGGGTGGAAGGGCTGGCAGCGCATCAGCCGCCAGACGATGAGCCAGGAACCCTTGAGGCCACCGTGCTTTTCCAGCGCCTCCATGGCGTAGGTGGAGCACGAGGGGTGGAAGCGGCACACCTTCGGCAGCAGCGGCCCGAGGAACTTCCGGTAGAACCGGATGGGCAGGGAGATGACGAAGGCGAGCGGGCTCATCTGGGAGGCTCCTTCGGCTTCGGCTTCGTCTCCGCGGCCGGCGGGAGCCGCTGTAGCTTACGGGTGACACCGTCGAAGGCACGCGAGAGCTCCGGGAAGGACGCGTCCTTCGCGGAGGAGCGCACCACCAGGACCACGTCCAGGCCGGCGGGCCATTGCGCGCGACGCTTGCGGAACAGCTCGCGCAGCACACGCCTCAAGCGCGCGCGTACCACCGCGTTGCCCACCTTGCTGGAAACGGTGAGCCCCACGCGGGAGTACGTCCGGCCATTGCGCTTGATGAGCGCCAGGAGGCAGTCCGAGGGCAGCTTCTGCCCTCCTTCCTGGACCTCCAGGAATTCGCGCCGTTGAAGCAGGCGCAGGGCCTTGGGGAAGCGCTGGTCTGCCGGGCCCGGCTGGCCCGGCGTCGCACCCTCGGCCCTCACAGGCAGGCTCGCTTACTTCTTCGCGGCGGACACCACGAGACGCTTACGGCCCTTGGCGCGGCGGCGCTTGAGGACGTCACGGCCGCCCTTGGTGGCGTTCCGCTTCCGGAACCCGTGGGCGCGATTGCGGCGGACCTTCGACGGCTGGTACGTGCGCTTGGACACGGCTCTACTCCTTCAAATGAAGATGGTGGCGCCTCCTACCGCTCCCGGCGCGACCTGTACTAGGGAAAGGGGCGGGTCCGTAACCCCATTTCCAGGGTAAGTCAACGCTGGATCACCTTTCCCCCTATCCAAACGCCCTTCCAGGCCGGCGAAAGGCCTGATTGGTGTGGGTGGATGGAGGTGCTGGCGACCCGGCGGGTCTCGGCGCCACCGTTCCCGGAGTCGCCGCCCGGAGCAACGCGCGGTGGGGCCGGTTTAATCGCTTCGGGCTTCAAGAGGCTGGTTGCCGGGCCGTCTTCCCGCGCCCGGGGCTTTCCGCCCATCAGCGGCTGATCATTGCCTGCCGTGGGCGCACCCGAGCCGGGCATTCAGCCATAGGGGCAGGTCGCTCGCCCTGCGTTCGGGGGATCGGGATGGGTCAGATGAGTCATGTATTCCCAGAAAGGCCCGCTCAGTGCCGGGCGCGTACTCCGGGGAACGTCCATGACATCACGTCGGGCCATACCACTCCTCTTGTTGCTGATGGTCGGGTCGGGTTGTTCGACAGCTCGTGTCGTCCGGCTCGACACGGGAACGGACTCCCTTGTCGTCACTCCCCATGAGGACGATGAGGTCCCGTTGGAGGAGGCCGAACTCGCGGACAAGGAGTTCGAAGAAGCCATGGTGGAACTGGCTCGGGACGTGAGGCCCTTCCACCACCCCATGCGGGAAGCACGAGCGCTCTTTGGTGTTCCCTCCCGAAGCGGGGTGTACGGCTACGAGCATCGGACCCGGCGACTCATTCCTCAAAGCCAGGAGGACGCGGACGGGCCGCACCTCCTGGAGTCCTACGCGGATGAAGAGCTGACGCGCGCCTATGGCCAGTGGTGCCGGCGCAAGGGCCGAGCCGGCGACTGCCTGCGCCTGCTGGACGAGGGCCCCCTGCTCGCCAGTGATGGCAAGTACGCACTGGCCATGGCCATCGCCATGGACTCGGTCTGGGAGGAAACCGCCGAGGCCCTGGAGGACATGGCGGACCCTGATGCGCTCATGGTCACCGTCACTGCTTCAGTGACGATGTACCTGATGCTCTGGTCATTGCCCGAGCCCGTCAGCAAGGGCGTGGCCGCGACTCTGACCGCTGTCGCCATTGCCTACCTGGGCGTGGACACGATGTGGCGCCTGCTGGATGGGTGGTTGACCCTGGTGCGCGAAGTGGACCGGGCCACCACCTTCGAGCAGCTCCGCGCGGCGGGTGAGGCCTACGGCGCGGTTCTCGGGGAGAACGCGGCGCGCATCTTCGTGATGCTGGCCACGGCCGCCGTTGGCAACACGGCGGCGCTGGCGGCGAAATCCCCGAGGCTGCCCGGGTCTGCCCCAGCGGCGCTCGCCTTGGAATCACAGGCGGGCTTCCAGTACGCCGCAGTGGGCAGCGTGGAGTCGATCGCCCTGACGGCTGAAGGTTTCACCCTGGTGCTCGCGCCCAACGCGCTGGCCATGGCGGACCGGGAGATGAGCGGCGGAAGCTCGAAGGGGCCGAGCCGGAGTCACCATCTGGCCACGAACAAGAACAGTGTTTCCTCCGCGCGTGGCGGGCCCTGGACGCCGAGATTCGAGAAGATCTTCAAGAAAGCAGGGATGAAGCTGAGGAATCGCGAGAACATCGTCGACGTCGACGGCCACAATGGGCCGCACCCTCAGGAATACCATGAGCTGATTTTCAGACGGCTGAGCGCAGCAACAGCGGGCTGTCGCACCGTCGTTGCGTGCCGCGAGGCACTGACAGCCGAACTACGTACGCTCGCCGAAGAGGCCGTCACTCGGGGGAGTGACATCAACAAGCTCCTGACCCGGCGGCGCAGGTCGCGGTAAGAATCCACCATGCCAGCGCGCTTTTTCGATCTCGCCGAGACCGTCCAGGCCGGGAACTGGTTCCTGGGGGACCCCGTGGACGAGAGCGGCCAGGAGGTGGAAGACCCCTGGATGTACACGGCCGGGCGGCCCATCCGTGTTGAAGGTCGTCTGTCCATCCCCATCGACCAACCGGGCAGACCGCTGGACTTCTCCAACGCGGGCGTAGGCGTGACGCCCGTCGTCCACGTCAGGGTGGCCACCGTCTTCGCGGACCTGGCCCCCGACGACGTGCAGTTCATCCCCGTGGACATCGAGGGACAGCCAGACCAGTACCTCATCCTCGTGGCCACTAAGCTCATCCGATGCATCGATGACCGGGCGACTCGAGAGGTGCGGTACTGGAAACCGGAGGACCGGCGGCCGGACAAGCTCGGCCAGTACCGGTCCGTATCGGGGATGCGAATCGACCGCACCCAGGTGGGCGATGCCAGGGTGTTCCGCACCTGGGGCTGGAACGTTGCCCTCATCGTCTCCGAGGACATCAAACGCGCCCTGGAGAGTCTGAAGCCCACGGGCATGAAGTTCACCGAGGTGTAGCTTCGCCAGGAAGCTGCCTTGCACCAAGCTCGTCGCCTCTTTCTTCGGGAGTTAGCTTGGCCCACCGAAGCGGGGCAACTTCCACTCATGGCTCCTCCCCAGAGGAGGGCACCAGTTCCCGTCCTGCGATTCATCGTGCAGCGCCGCCATGCACCCCCTTTTCGGGGAGAGTTTCGGGCGAGAAGAAGGGTGCCCGAGCATTCCACGCGAGTGGAAAGTACCGGGAAAGGCCATGCGTGGGGCAGGGCTTGGCACAGCAGCAGTTCCTCTGACTTCTCGGGGGGCGACTCCTGGCAATGCAGTAGGTCTTTGGACTGTGGCGGGGGCTCGACAGCCAAGTTCTTCGATTTCCACACCTCCAGATGCTCGGGCACGTGGTGGCCCCACGCATCCAGCACGGTGTTGAGCGGGTGAGAACCCTTGGCAGAGAGGTCCATCGACCATCAGTGCGTCACCCTGAGTCGCGGGGCGGGGCTTGTACGCGATAGGGGTCAGGGCTCCCGAGAGACTCCGTGTAGTCGGTGAGCGGCCCGTCACCGTCAATTCCCGTCACCCACCGCCGCGCCGTACGCCGGGCAGCCAGGGAAGAGCGGTGTCATGCGCGGTCCGCCCCTCCCGTCCATGCCGTCGCAGTCCAAAGGAAGCCTGGAGGTCGCACATGGAAGCCGTCATCGTCGAAGTCCGGGCGGGAGAGGGTGGGCAGGATGCCCGCCTCCTCGTCCGTGAGCAGTTCTCCGTCTACTGCGCGCTGGGGGCTCGGAGGGGGCTTTAGCCTCGAGGTCCTGGAGGAGCGCCCCGGCCTGCTGGTGTTCCGGGCCGAAGGTCCCCACGCCGCGCACCTCTTCCGGCACGAGCCCGGCGGACACCGCTGGCAGCGCGTGCCCCCCACCGAGAAGAAAGACCGCATCCAGACGAGCACCGTCACCGTCGCCGTGATGCGCGAGCCCTCCGAAACGGAGTGGGTGCTGCGCCCCGCGGAGCTCGAATGGCGCACCACCCGGGGAAGCGGCCCCGGCGGCCAGCACCGCAACAAGACCGAGAGCGCCGTCGTCCTCACCCACAAGCCCACCGGCCTCACCGTCCGCAGCGAGGCGGAGCGCAGCCAGCACCGCAACCGCGAGCTGGCCCTCAAGGTGCTCCGAGCCCGGCTGATGGAGTCCGCCCAGGAAAACGCGGCGGCCCGGGCCAACGCCGAGCGCCGCCAGCAGGTGGGCAGCGGCATGCGCGGCGACAAGGTCCGCACCGTGCGTGAGCGGGATGGACAGGTGACGGACCACCGCACCGGCCACCGTCTGCGCCTGGCGGACTACCGGCGCGGGGACTGGGGCCCGCTCCTCGACTGATGCCCCCACCGTCCGGAGCGCCCTCCCGCGATGAGGAGCAGGGCGCTCCGAGCGGTCTCGCGAAGCCCCACGCTTTTGCGACCCACACTCCCAGTCACACCCAGATGATCCGCCCCCCAGCGCTTGGGGGGAGGGGAGGCCGGGCCTACTACCGTGCCGGGTCGGCATGTCCGTTGCCGATCCGCGGCGTCCGGAAAACCACGTGGAGATCCGCCGCCTTCGGCCGGTTCCTTGATCGACCTGGGAGCGTCTGTTAGCACCGCCGAACGGTCGCAGGCCCCCCGTTTTTTGCACGGTCGAGACACACGTGAACGCCCTTGCCCAAGCCGCTTCCCCCCTTCCAAGTGCCCGGATTCTCTGGGCTCGGATGCTCGACGACATCCGCCGGGAGAAGTTCGACTACGCGCTGAGGTGGCTGGAGCGGATGCGCCCGCTGGAGATCCGCGAAGGTGCCCTCGTCATGGGCGTGCCGGATCGCTTCTTCCGCGACTGGGTGGATGATCACTACCGCCCCCTGCTCGACGCCCAGCTCGCCCGCAACGGCGAGGGCCTCACCTCCATCGCCTATGAGGTGGTGGAAGGTCTCGAACCCGACCCCCAGTTCCCACCCACACCGACAGTCAAGGCCAGCTCCACCCGCCCGGCCCGGCTGAACTCGCGCTTCACCTTCGACACCTTCGTCGTCGCGGACAGCAACCAGCTCCCGGCCGCCGCCGCCGCCGCCGTGGCCGACAAGCCCGGCCACGCCTACAACCCGCTCTACATCTACGGCGGCACCGGCCTCGGGAAGACGCACCTCCTGCAGGCCGTGGGCAACCACATCTGGGAGCGAGACCCGTCCCAGCGCGTGGTGTTCCTCTCCAGCGAGCAGTTCACCAACGAGTACGTGGAGAGCGTCCGCGAGCACCGCATGGCGGACTTCCGCCGGAAGTTCCGCGAGGAGTGCGACGTGCTCCTCATCGACGACATCCAGTTCCTCGGCAAGCGCGAGGAGACGCAGAAGGAGTTCTTCTACACCTTCAACACGCTGTACGAGATGAACAAGGCCATCGTCCTCACCAGCGACACGGTGCCGGCGGAGATTCCAGGCCTGGAGGAGCGGCTGCGCAGCCGCTTCACCATGGGCCTCCTCACGGACATCCGCGAGCCCAGCTACGAGACGCGCGTGGCCATCCTCCAGAAGAAGGCCGTGGCCGAGGGGCTCGACCTGCCCGACCCGGTGGCGCACTTCATCGCCAAGCACATCCAGAAGAACGTGCGCGAGCTGGAAGGCGCGCTGGTGAAGCTGTCCGCGGTGCACAGCCTGACGCGCCAGCCGGTGACGGAGGAGTTCGCCTCGGAGGTGCTGCGCGACATCCTCCCGGCCCAGCGCGCGGTGGACATCGAGGCCATCCAGCGCGAGGTGGCCCGCTTCTACAAAGTCACGGTGGAGGCGTTGAAAGAGGACCGGCGTCACAAGGCCCTCGCCCACGCGCGACAGGTGGCCATGTACCTCAGCCGCAAGCTGACCAAGAGCTCCTTCCCGGAGATTGGCGCCCGCTTCGGCAAGGACCACTCCACCGTCATCTCCGCCGTGCGCAAGGTGGAGGGCCTGCGCGAGTCCGACGCCACCGTGCAGCGCGAGCTGGCCGAGCTGGAGCTGAAGCTCGGCACCCACTGAAACACCCTTCCCCCGCCCGATGACGCGGGGAGCCATCCCTTCCGGAAACGGCACACCCTGCTCGGCCCCTCGGCACCCGGGGGCCTGACGCAGGGAGTCCCACCC
>NZ_JABBJJ010000181.1 GCF_012933655.1 Pyxidicoccus fallax
CTCCCCTGCCCCGCCCGCGCTTCGGTGACCTGCGCTTCCCGTGTGCCGTGGCGGTGGGGACCGTGGGCCCGGACTCCGTGCGGCTGTGGCTGCGCTCGGACCGTCCTGGCCCGCACCGGCTGGAGGTGTGGCCGCTCGACGCGGGGAATTCACGGCGCTCCGTGTCCTGGCACTTCACTCCGGCCGAGGACGCGGATGGCACCGGCACCCTCCTCTACCCCGACGGCTTCCCCGGTGAGCCGCCGCTCGCGCCCCTGCGGCGCCACGGCTTTCGCATCACCCGCGAGGCGGACGGTGTCCTCGTGGGCGAGGGCCGCTTCGAGACCTTCCCCGCTCGCGCCGAGGACACGCCGCCCGTCTTCACCTTCGGACTGCTGAGCTGCCACCAGCCCTTCATGTCCTCCGGCGACGTGTTTCCCGCCTCCGCCGCGATGCTGGAGGCCGCGCGCACCACACTGGAGTCGCACGACGCGCGCTTCCTGTTGATGTGCGGCGACCAGATGTACGTGGACGAGCCGCGTGCGCTCTCCCTCTTCTCGCCGCGGTTCTTCCGTCGCGCGGGCGTGGCGGGCCGGGCGCGGTTGCTGGAGTGCTCGGCGGACGAGGTGCGGCGGCTGTACCAGCTCCGCCACCGCCAGTTCTGGGACCTGCCCGGCTGGCGCGCGCTGCAGGCGGGGTACCCATCGTGGCTCATGCTCGATGACCACGAGGTGGTGAACAACTGGGGCGCCGAGCCCGAGCACTCCGGGCCCGCGTGGCGCCGGTTGGACCAGGGCTCCCGGGCGGCGTACTTCGACTACCAGGGCTCGCGGGTGCTCGGCCCGTGTCCGGCGGGAGTGCCGGACACCTTCGATTTCAGCTTCGACTACGGCAGCACTGGCATCTACGCCATGGACCTGCGCAGCCAGCGGCGCGGTGGCGAGCAGCCTCGCGTCTACTCACCCGAGCAGCTCGCGCGGCTGTCCACATGGTTGGACGCGCACCAGCACAGCCGCGCGGTGTTCCTCGTGCTGAGCGTGCCCATGGTGTACGTGGCCTCGTGGGCGTCCATGGGCATCTCGCTGCTGCGCAGCCACCGGGGCGACGCGAGGGACCGCTGGACGCATCCGTGGAACCTGCCGGACCGGGACCGGTTGCTGGGCCTGCTGCTCGCGCACCAGCGCCGCTGTCCGGAGCAGCGCGTGGTGCTGCTCAGCGGCGACGTGCACCTGGGCTGCGCGTTCGCCATCGACTGGCTGGGAGACGCGCGCGGCACGATGTACCAGTTCACCTCCAGCGCGGTGACGCACCTGACGCATGGCTTCTCCGCCTGGGCGGCCAGGCACCTGCCTCGCACGGAGCTGCTGCTGAAGGTGGAAGATGGTCCCGCGGCGCGGCTGGTGCGGATGGATGGCGTGGGAGACGCGGACCACAACCCCTACGGGGGACTGAACGTGGGCGTGATTGAGGTGCACGACCGGGGGGCCCACTCCACCGTGCGCTTCAAGCTGGTGGGCCAGGACCCGCGTCACCCGGACCAGCCCGTCACCGTGTTCGACACGGGCGAGCTGTGACTCAGGAGCGCTCCGCCAGTCGTGCCCGGACGTGCGCGAGGAACTCGTCCGGGAGCGGCGCGTTGTAGGTCTTCACGTAGTGCGGCAGGTCCTCGTTCCAGAACCAGACCCCATCCGTGTACCCCGAGCCCGAGCTGATGATTCTTCGGGCCGGGTCGAGGATGTCGCGGGACACCCCCGGACAGGCGACGAAGCATCTCCCCGACTGCAGGTACCGGACGATGTCCGCCTCGTCGGGCAGGCGGGGCTCGTGGCTTCTGTCCGTCAGCTCAGGCGCGTCCGGGTCCCCATAGGGGAGGTTCCGGTAGTTACCGAGCCTCCGTACGTTCATCTCCATCTTCACGACTCCCTTCCCCTGCCCGTCACTCTCGCGGCAGCGTGCGGAGGAACTCGTCGAGCGCGGCGTTGAATTCCTCGGGCGCGTCCATCATGAACCAGTGGCTCACGCCCGAGAACACCCGGTACGAAATGCCCGGGTACAGGTTGTGATAGGAGTGGGGCTGGATGAACGCGTCCACGACGAACGTGTGGACCGGGCCCTTGTAGCGCTCGAACACGCGGTCCGAGTTGTACGTGAGGACGCTCTCCGACGCGCCGGACACCACCTCGCGCGGCGTGGCGTGCAGCCAGCGCATCACGGACTCGTGCGTGTGCGGCTTCGCGTTCTCGAGGATGGGCGTGAACCACGTGTCCATGAACTCGCGGTACTTCTCCGGGCGCATGCCGTCGCGGAACCACGCGAGCTGCTCGGGAGGCAGCGGCGGCATGGTGCCCGTCGTGTCCACGAAGAGGAGCCCCGCGAGCCGCTCGGGCCAGCGGATGGCGTACTCCCCCGCGATGGTGCCTCCGAAGCTGTGCCCCACGAGCACGAACTTCTCCAGGCCCAGCGCGTTCGCCACCGCGTGCACGTCCTCGGCCATGTCTCCCGCGCCGTACCGGCCCTGGGCATCCGGGTCCGACTCGCCCATGCCGCGCAGGTCGAAGGACACGGAGCGCTGCTTCAGATGCGCCTGCTGCGCGGCCCACTGCTCGCGGCGGCCGGCGTTGCTGTTGACGAAGAGCACGGGGAGGCCGCCCTCACCGGAGTCGGTGACGACGAGCCGGCCCGCGGGGCCCTGGACGGTGCGTGTGGTTGCCATGGTCTTCATCCCAGAGGGTTCCGGGGCAACATGCAACACCCCCGTCCCGACGGACGAGTCCGCCGAATACGGCGTGCATACGCCGCCCTTGTTCCCGTTCAGAGGTGGACGCCACGGCGTGTCGTGGCAGATGCAATTGAGATGTGCGAAGTGCCCAGGTGTCATGGGAGGATTCCGGTATGAGCGAACCCGCGATTCTCGCTGTGGGCACCCGGGACCGGTGGCGTGGCGTCGAGGTCACCGATGACGGAGAGCCTGGGATGCTGGGCGTGTTCCTCCTTCGCCTCCTGCGCCGTTACGGCGGACTGAAGGGCGTCGCGGAGAAGTTCGTCTCGGCTCCCTGGGGCTGGCGCAAACTGCCGACGCGCGAGGCGCGCGAGAATGGCTGGGCGCCCTGGTTCACCCCCGACAACGAGCACAGCCACAGCCAATTCCTCACGTGGTTCATCCTCGATATCGAGGGAGGCCGGCTCGAGGTCTTCGACGTGGTGGAGAAACAGTGGTTGGAGCCCGTCCGCATCGCGCCGGATGGAAGCCCGCTGAACCGTCCGGACTGGGTGCCTCCTCCGCCGAAGTGGCTGCCGACGCGACCGGCCGTGGTGGACGTGCGGGCCGCCCGCGTCCTGGAGGCGCTCCGGAAGAACGACCTGAGCGTGGAGCGGGCCCGCGCCATCGTCTCCGCGTGGATGCGCGGACGGGTGCCTTCGGAAGCCGTGGGAGACGAATGGCAGCTCTGGTGCGGCGAGGGAGCCACCTGCTGGTCCGCGTGGCGGCTCGACGGTCAGCTGCTCTGGATTCCGGACCGCGCCTACGACTCGTACTTCGAGCTCGTCCTCTCGACGTCGGACTGTGCCGTCGGCTTCGGCACCGCCTCACCGGAGGCGTGGGTCGAGGCGGCGCTCCAGGTGGGCATCCCCCGGAGGAAGGCGGGCAAGGCGGTGGAGGCGCTGCTCTCCGCCGCCGCGGCGCCCTTCTCGACGCTGCCCGTCAAGGTGGCCGTCGAAGGCTTCTTCCACGAGGAGCCATCGGGCCTGCTCGATGAGGTGAAGCAGAAGCTCTTCCCGCCCCTGCCGCAGCTGCTTCCCAGGGCCCACATCGTCGAGGTCCTCCCCGCCTTCTCCTATGAGGAGCTGATGCGCCGGGTCGACAGTGGCGAGACCCCGAACAACGTCGTGGAGGACGAGGAAGGCTTCCATCCCGCGCGGGAATTCGAGCCGCCCCATGAGTGGCTCGTCCACCTGGTGCAGACCCTGAGCGTTCCCGTGGCCCCGCGGACCACTCCCCTCCCCGAGCGCCGTCGCAGGTCCTACTGGCCCTACGACGAGCCGTAGGGCCGGGGTTTCGCGCGTCCGTGTCGCACGGAAACGTGGCGTCCCCGTGCGTCCCTCCGCGCGTGAGGTGGACACACTCACGCCGTGCCGCGGCTCACCGCGCTCCCCTCCCCTGCTCCCTGCTCACGCGAGCGCGTCCGGTGGCCGACGACTCCCGCGAGCCACGCCAGCGCCGCGGCCACGGCGACCACGCCACCCATGGGCTTCGCGGTGCCGTTGTTGAACGTGCTCACCGCCCACGACGCGGCGGCCGCCGAGGCGAACTGTAGCGCGCCGAGCAGCGCCGACGCGAGGCCCGCGTGCGCGGCGTGCCGCTCCAGCGCGATGGCCGCCGAGTTCGGCCCCACGAGCCCCAGCGTCGACACGAACAGGAACAGCGCCGCGGCCAGCCCCCACAGTCCCAGGAACCCCGACCACGCGACGAGCAGCACGCCCACCGCCGTGACGGCGTACAGGCTCACCGCGATGCGCAGCAGCCTGTGCAGCGGGATGTGCCTCACCAGCTTGCGGTTGAGCTGCGCCAGCGTCACCAGTCCCACGGCATTCGCGCCGAAGAACCAGCCGAAGTTCTCCGGCGCCACCCCGTGCAGCGAGATGAACACGAACGGCGAGCCCGCGATGTAAGCGAACATGCCCGCGTACGCGAAGCCGCCCGCGAGCGCCGGGCCCACGAAGTCCGCGTCCCCGAGCAGCTCCCCCAGCCGCGAGCGCATCGTCCGCGTCCCCGTGCGCGGCGGCGCCGTCTCCCTCAGCGTCCGCACCACGGCGACCAGCGCCAGCGCGCCCACGACGGCCAGCACCACGAAGATGGTGCGCCACCCCGAGTGCCGCAGGACGAACCCGCCAAGCAGCGGTGCGAGCACCGGCGCCACGCCCACCACCAGCATCAGCCGCGACATCGTCCGCGCGGCCTCGGCGCCGGACCACAAGTCCCTCACCACCGCCCGGGGCGTCACCAGCGCCACCGCGCCCCCGAGCGCCTGCACGAAGCGCAGCGCCACCAGCGCCGGGGCATTGGGCGCCAGCGCGCAGCCGAGCGAGCCCAGCACATAGAGCCCCAGCCCGAGCTGGAGCGGCCGCTTGCGGCCGAAGTGGTCGATGAGCGGCCCGGTGATGAGCTGCCCCAGCGCGAGCCCCGCGAAGCACGACGCGAGCGTGAGCTGGATGACCGACGCGCTGGAGCGCAGGTCCTCCGCGATGCCCGGCAGCGCCGGCAGGTACATGTCGATGGACAGCGGAGCGAACGCCGTCAGCGTGCCCAGCAGCAGCTCCAGGGCGAGCGTGCCGCGCGGGGTGGACTCTTTCGAAGCAGTGCTCATGGACTCCAGGGACCGAGGCGCGAAGCCCCGGTTGTGTCGCGGGGCGTCCGTGTCCGGCGCCCGAGGATGCGGCCTGCCTCCACGTCTGCCCGGCGGCTCGCGGCCCCGGGCTCCCGGCCTCACGGGCCGTCCGCGGAGCCGGGTACCTCCCGAACCGTGGAGTGGAGTTCCTGCGCCTCAGTGGATAGCGGCCAGCCGCGCCGAAGGCGATTGCGGAAACCGAATACACCTGTTGCGGAAATGGAGCAGTGAGGCTGTCCGCCGCCCCGGCCGGGCACCGGGCCCGTGTCAGCCCGCATGTCAGACCCCTCGGCTATTCATTCACCCGTCGCGCACACGGAGGCGTCGGACCCTCTGAGGCCCGAACTTGATTCCACCGTTGCGTCCTCACCGCACAGGTGGGTCCGCCTTCCGTGGCGCGCGACACCAGCTTCACCACGCGGGCAAGGGCTGCCTCGTGTGGAAACAAGGCGGCGCACGTCCCGGGAAACCGGGCCGGAGCGCCGGACGCGGGACGGAGCGGTTGTGCTCCCGCGGCGGCTTCAAGACGCCACCCAGGCCGGGGGGGCGGCGCCAGCACGGCTGGCCCGACCTTCTGGAGTGATGGCCGGTGCGCGCGAGGCAGGTAGACCTCAACCCCTCCCACTACCTGCCTCGCGCGCTCCCGTAAACCTCTCCCCGCGCGTCGGCAATGGCCCAATGAGAAAGCGCCGCACTGGCCCCGTCAGCGAGCCAGCGCGCGCCTAGCTTGCGTCTCTCGCGTGGCGGCCATCGCCACCGCTCCGGGAGACTCCAATGATTGACCTGTACTTCAGTCCCACGCCCAACGGCCTGAAGATTCGCCTCTTCCTGGAAGAGACCGGCCTCCCCTACCGCATCGTCCCGGTGCGCCTGTCCGCCGGGGAGCAGTTCGCTCCGGCCTTCCTCGCCATCTCGCCGAACAACAAGATTCCGGCCATCGTCGACCCTGCGCCGAGGGACGGCGGCGCGTCGGTGCCAGTGTTCGAGTCCGGCGCGATTCTCCTCTACCTCGCGGAGAAGACCGGCCAGCTGCTGCCCACGGACGGGCGCGCTCGCCTGGAGGCGCTGCAGTGGTTGTTCTGGCAGGTGGCGGGCCTGGGCCCGATGGCGGGTCAGGCGGGCTACTTCCGCGTCTACGCCCCCGAGCCCCTGCCCCAGGCCATCGAACGCTACACGCGGGAGGTGTCGCGGCTCTATGGCGTGCTCGAGCGCAGGCTCGAAGGCCGCACGTACCTCGCGGGCGAGGCGTACTCCATCGCCGACATCGCCTGCTATCCCTGGGTCGTCCCCCACGCCGCGCACGGGCAGCGGCTCGCGGACCTTCCCAACGTGAGGCGCTGGTTCGAGCGCATCGCCGCGCGTCCCGCCACCCTGCGCGTCTACGACGGCGTCGAGGACGGATACGCGAAGCCGCGGGCTCTGTCCGCGGAGGCACGCCAGGTGCTCTTCCAGCAGGGCACCGCCGGAGCCGAGGCGAAGCGCTGAGCCCCCTCTCCTTCCAGAGCGTCCATCATGCCCCTCTACCTGTGCGAGACCTGCGGCACCCAGTACGCGGAGACCTCCGCGCCACCCGAGCACTGCCCCATCTGTGAGGACGAACGCCAGTACGTCGGAGCGAATGGCCAGACCTGGACGACGCACGAGGCCCTGGCCGCGAAGTACACGCTGCGCATCGAGGAGGACGCGGGCCTGCTGGGCTTCGGCCTGGCGGCGGACTTCGCCATTCCCCAGCGGGCGCTGCTGCTGCCGACGGACGCGGGCAACATCCTATGGGAGTGCATCAGCCTGGTGACCGATGCGGCGGTCTCCGCGTTGAAGGCACGTGGAGGCGTGGACCGCATCGTCATCTCGCATCCGCACTTCTATTCATCGATGGTGGAGTGGAGCGAGGCGCTGGGCGGCGTGCCCATCCTGCTGCACGAGGCCGACAGGGAATGGGTGCGCAGGCCGTCCTCGAACCTCCGGTTCTGGAGCGGGGACGTGCACCGGCTCTCCGAGTCGGTCACCCTCATCCGGTGTGGCGGCCACTTCCCGGGCAGCACCGCGCTTCATTGGAAGCAGGGCCCGCGCGCGGGCGGCGCGCTGTTTCCCGGTGACGCGCTGCAGGTCGTCATGGACCGGCGGCACGTCAGCTTCATGTACAGCTATCCCAACTTCATCCCCATGAAGCCCGGTGACGTGCGGGCCATGCGCGAGCGTCTGCGGGCCTACGACTTCGAGGACGTGTTCGGCTACACGTGGGGCCGGAACATTCTCGGCGGCGGGCGCGCGGCGGTGGACGCCTCGTTCGAGCGTTACCTGACGGCCGTCTCCGGCTGAGCCGGGCGAGGGGAGGGCAGGGGGCCTGACCCGCCGGATGCCCTCCGGCATGGGGCGTTTGCTTGCCAAAGGGCGCCCGCCGGAGTCATACGAGGCACGGGACGGTCGCGGCGCGCGGAGCCAGGGTGCCCGAGCGCCTGGAGGGAAGGGGAGCCATGTCAGGCTTCCCGCTCCAGCAGCGACCCTCGTGAGCGATGGGACTGCGTTACGACGTCATCGTGGTGGGCCTGGGCCATGCGGGCTGTGAGGCGGCGCTTGCCTGCTCCCGGATGGGACTGGCCACGCTGGGCCTCACGCTGAAGCGTGAGCGCGCGGCGGTGATGAGCTGCAACCCCGCCGTGGGCGGCACCGCCAAGGGCCACCTCGTGCGTGAATTGGACGCGCTCGGCGGAGAGATGGGCCGCGCGGCGGACGTGGCCGGCACGCACTTCAAGACGCTCAACGCGTCGAAGGGCCCGGCCGTGCAGGCCACGCGCGTGCTGTGCGACCGCGAGGCGTACTCGGCGGGGATGCGGGCCGTGCTCTTCTCGCAGCCGAACCTCACGGTGCTGGAGGGCGAGGTCTCCACCGTGGTGGCCGAGGGCGGCCGGGTGGCGGGCGTGGTGCTGCGGGACGGCACGCAGGTGTCGGCCTCCGCGGTGCTGCTCACCACGGGCACCTTCCTCCACGCGCTGATGCACGTGGGCGAGAAGAAGGAGGTCGGCGGGCGCCTCGGCGACGAGGCCGCGCGCGGACTGTCCGACTCGCTGCGCGCGCTGGGCTTCACGCTGGGCCGCTTCAAGACGGGCACGCCGGCGCGGCTGGCGCGCGCGAGCATCGACTGGGAAGCGGTGGAGCCGCAGCCCGGGGACTTCCCGCCGCGCCCGCTGTCCTGGCGCACGAAGGTGGAGATGGCCTCGGGCGGCGAGTTCCCCAAGCAGCCCGCGGTGACGTGCGGCATCACCGGGACGACGGTGGAGACGCACAAGGTGCTGCGGGACAACCTGCACCGCTCGCCGCTGTACCAGGGGGAGATTGTCGGCCGGGGCCCGCGCTACTGCCCGTCGCTGGAGGACAAGGTGGTGCGCTTCGCCGCGCGCGAGAGCCACCAGGTGTTCCTGGAGCCGGAAGGGCCCACGTCGCCGCTGGTGTACCCGGCGGGCCTGTCCACGAGCCTCCCGGCGGACGTGCAGCTCGACTTCCTGCGCACCATCCCCGGGCTGGAGAAGGTGGAGGTGGTCCGCTACGGCTACGCGGTGGAGTACGACTACGCGCCGCCCACGCAGCTCAAGTCCACGCTGGAGACGAAGGCCATCGCGGGCCTCTACTTCGCGGGGCAGCTCAATGGCACCTCGGGCTACGAGGAGGCCGCGTTCCAGGGACTTTGGGCCGGCATCAACGCGGGGCTCCAGGTGAAGGGCGAGCCACCGCTGGTGCTCGGCCGCGACGAGGCGCACGGCGCGGTGCTGGTGGACGACCTGGTGACGAAGGGCGTGGACGAGCCGTTCCGCATGTTCACCAGCCGCTCGGAGCATCGGCTGAAGCTGCGCGAGGGCAACGCGGACCTGCGGCTGGCGCGGCACGGGCATCGGGTGGGGCTGTTGCCGCGCGAGGCGCTGGAGCGGGCCGAGGCGCGAGCGCGCGCGGTGGCGGACGAGATGGCGCGGCTGAAGCGCTCCGGGCTGGCGACGCGGCTGAAGCGGCCCGAGGAGACGTACGCGAGCCTCGCGAAGGGGCGGGAGGACTGGCCCGTCATCCCCGAGGACGTGGCGGAGGAGGTGGAGGTGGAGGTGAAGTACGAGGGCTACATCGCGCAGGCGGCGAGGGCGGCGGCGCGCGAGGCGGAGGCGACGGACCGGTGGCGGATTCCGGAGGGCTTCCGCTTCAACGAGGTGCGCGGGCTGAGCACGGAGGCGGTCGAAAAGTTGACGGCGCACCGGCCTGGGACAGTGGGTCAGGCACGGCGGATTCCGGGGCTGACGCCGGCCGCGGTGTCGTTGCTGCTGGTGGCGCTGAAGCGGGGCAGTGGGAGCTGTGCACAGTCGGTGGAATGATCTGAACCGGGGCTGTGGATAACGTGTGGGAAATTCTGGGGACCGCCGCCGCCTGAGTAATTCCAGGGGTTTGTGGCCCCGTTGGATGTGGAGGCGTTGTGGATAACGCGCGGTTTGTAGATCAGCTCGCGACAGGGTGCCGGGCGCTGGGAGTGTCGGTGGCGGAGGACGTGGGGCCTCGGCTGTACCGGCTGATGGGCGAGTTGCTGAAGTGGAACGCGAAGGTGAACCTGACGGCGATTACCGCGCCGGAGGAGGTGCTGGAGAAGCACTTCCTGGACTCGCTGGCGGTGCTGCCGGAGGTGACGGGCGCGGCGACGCTGCTCGACCTCGGAGCGGGCGCGGGCTTCCCGGGGTTGCCGTTGAAGCTGGCGCTGCCGTCGCTGGGCGTGACGCTGGTGGACGCGGTGGGGAAGAAGGTCGCGTTCATCAAGGCGGCGGCGGCGAGCCTCGGGATGCAGGGCGTGCGCGGACTGCACGCGCGCGCGGAGGGCAAGCCGGAGGCGGAAGGGATTCCGCTCGCGGAGGTGCTGATTGCGCGCGCGTTCATGGACCTGCCGGACTGGCTCGCGCTGGCGCCGGGGTACGTGGCGCCGGGCGGGCGCGTGGTGGCGATGCTCGGCAAGGCGCAGTCGGACGCGGAGCTGACGGCGCGCGCGGCGGAGCGGCAACTGCGCGTCGTGTCCGCGCGGGCGTACCGGCTGCCGTTCTCCGGAGCCGAGCGCCAGGTCGCGGTGTTCGCGAAGGAGTAGGGCAGGGGAGGGCGGCTCCTGCCCGGCCCGGAGCTCCGGGCCCGGGCCGCCAAGGGGAGCGCCCCTGCCTCCCAGCCGGAACGGAAGCTCCATTCCGCGGGAGCTCTCCGGTCCCGGGCAGTCCCCAGCCGGAACGGAAGCTCCATTCCGCGGGAGCTCTCCGGTCCCGGGCGGTCCCCAGTCGGAACGGAAGCTCCATTCCGCGGGAACTCTCCGGTCCCGGGCGGTCCCAGCCGGAACGGAAGCTCCATTCCACGGAAGCCTGCCGGCCCAGGCTGCTTCATGCGGAATGGAAGCTCCATTCCACGGAAGCTCGCTGACGCCCCGGGTGCTCCCACGCGGAACGGAAGCTCCATTCCGCGGAAACCCGCCGGCCCCGGGGCGGCTCCCCTTCGGAACGGAAGCTCCATTCCACGTGGGCCTGTCAGGTTCTCCCCGGTTCGCGTCCTGAATCAGTGGCGGCGCTTCCCCTCGGGATGGTCGGTCCACGCCGCGTTTCCCTCTCGGGGCGTGACGAACAGCAGTCGCACCTCCGGGGTGTGCAGCCGGGCCGTGTGGGCGACACCCCTCGGTATCAGGAGCGCGTCTCCCGGACCGAGGTCGTGCGGCAGGTCCGGTCCGCTCTCGGGACGCAGGGTCATCGTCATCCGCCCGGACACCACGACGAGCAGCTCGTCCCCACCGTCGTGGCGTTCCCAGAATCCGTTTGTGCCCTCGACTCCGATGCGGATGACTCCCAGCATCGCGCCGCCGTGCGCGGCGTAGTCACCGAGCATTCGCGCCTGTCGAGGGTCGGAGATGGCGGCGAGCTCCGTGGCGATGGTGAAGGACAGTCCGGTCATCATCGTTTCTCGACTCAGGCCGTGGCCGGTTCGGTGTCGAGGTGGAGTGCCGAGGCCAGCAGCTTGCCGAACTCGACCTCGGGCAGGGTGCGGCGGGCTTCGATGAGTCGCTTCGCGCCCTCGCCGATGATGATGCGGAGCGGTGGCGCGCTGTCCTCGATGACACGAGCCACCTCGTGCGCGAGCAGGTCGGGGTCGTTCCCCTCTTCCCGTGTCGCGCGTTCGAGCAGTGAGACGAGCCGCCTGCGCTTGACGGCGAGGTCCGGGCGCTCGGTGCGCGGATGATGGAAGCCGATGCCCGTGCGCATGCCGTCGGGCTGCAGGAGCGTGACGCGGAGCGCGGTGCCGCGCAGTTCGTGCGCGAGCGACTCCGACATCGCTTCGAGCGCGTGCTTGCTCGCCGCATAGGCGCCGAGGAACGGCACGGCCACGGCTCCGGAGAGTGAGCTGACGTTGATGATGTGTCCCACGCCGCGCTCGCGCATGGGCGGGAGCACCGCGAGCATCATCCGCAGCGCGCCGAAGAAGTTCGTCTCCAGCTGCGCCCGCGCCTCCTGGAGGCTCGTCTCCTCCACCGCGCCGATGAAGGCATGGCCCGCGTTGTTGACCAGGGCGTCGATACGTCCCTCACGCGCGAGCAGCTCGCGAACGCACGCCTCGACGGACGCGTCCGAGCACACCTCGAGCGGCAGCATGGGCCATTCCGTGCCCGCTCGCGGTGTCGGCTGGCGGCTGGTGCCGTAGACGCGGTAGCCGCGCCGCGCGAGCAGTGCCGCCGTGGCCCGGCCGAGTCCGGACGACGCACCAGTGACGAGGACGACGCGGCTGTTCCGCGCTTCCGGAGTGCTTCGACTTTCCATGTGGGGTGGCTCCGTTGAGAGGCGGAGCGCAATATGCGAATGATTCGTCACATTCGCTATTCGCATTCCCGGGAAGGGTGGCGCGCATGAAGACGGTCGAGACAACCCCTCGGAAGTTGCCGCGTCAGGCGCGCTCGCGAGCGACGGTGGACGCGTTGCTCGAAGCGGCGGCTCAGGTTCTGGTGGAGCACGGCTACGAGAAGACGACGACCGCGCGAGTCGCCGAGCGAGCCGGGGTGAGCGTGGGCTCGTTGTACCAGTACTTCCCGAGCAAGGAAGCGTTGGTCGCGGCGCTCATCGAGCAGCACGCCGACGAGATGGTCAGCGTCGCCGATGAGGCCCTGTCTCCCTTGAAGACCGCGTCACTCGAAGAGGGACTGAAGGCCATCATCCGCGTCGCGGTCGACACGCACCGCATCTCCCCCGAGCTGCACAAAGTGCTCTACGAGCAGGTGCCGCGCGTGGGTCGCGTCGCGGAGGTGATGGACACGAACCGGCGCATCACCGAATTGATTGAGCGCTTCCTTCGCGCCCATGCGCGGGAGCTGCCGCGAGGAATGAAGCCCGCGGTCGCCGCGGTCGTGCTCGAGACGGCGCTCGAGGCCCTGTCGCACAAGGCCATCACCGAGCGCCAAGACCTTCTCGCGAGTGGGGTGCTGGAGCGGGAGCTGTACCAGCTCGCGGCCGGCTACCTGTTCCACGCGGAACGGTAGGGGGCGCGGTCCGTGTGCCGGCGACCTGTTCCACGCGGAACGTCAGGTGGCGTTCGGTGGTCGAGCGGTGCGCGCGGGAGCGCTGTCGTGCGCTGGGGCGGGGTGCGACGGGCGACCGCACGAGTGCGGGCGTGTACCCGTACGTGGAACTGCTGGCGTGCTTCAGGGGAATGCTCGGCCGCGAGTCCGTTGCGTGGCGTGGTCCGGGCACACCGTTAGTTTTCGCGGCGGGGGTGCCACGGATGAAGCGTCTGTCGATAGAGGGGCCGCTTGTCTGGATGTACGAGCGCAACCACGACGTGCTCGCGCGGGAGTCACGCGCTGACTTCGAGCGACGTCTCGGACCGCCGCACGGGACGGACCCGGAAGGTGACGGGCTCGGGCCGACGGACTGGTGGGCCTGGCGCGCGGACTGCGGGCTGACGCTGGTGGTGCTGCGTCGCGAGCGCGCCGGCGACTTCCACGTCTTCACCGGGGAGCACGAGGTGGACCACGCGCTCGCGCACCTCGGCTGGTGGAGCCGGGAGGTGGTGTGGCGCGTGGACGAGGGACGGCCGCTCATGAAGAACGGCTGGGCCGTGTACCGGCAGGACGATACGGGCAACCGTCACGACGTCACCGTGATGCCGGCGCGCGGCCACGCCGAGTGCCTGGCGCGACTGCTGGAAGCGCGAGCACACAAGCAGTGGTACGCGATTGAGGCGCGTGGAACACCGCCGCCGCCTCCGATGCCGAAGCCCCGCGAGGGCTGGGCCGTCATCCGGCAGGACGAGCACGGCAATCGCGCCGAAGTGGTCGTGCATCCGAGCGAGGAAATCGCGCGCAAGCTCGCCCGCGCGTACGACGCCGAGCCCCGGCACAAGCAGACCTACTTCGTGGTGCCGGTGCCGCCCGGGGCTTGAGCGGCCACGGCGCGAGTGAGTTCCGCGACCACGGTCTGCTTGAGCGCCTCACGGCTGGTCATCTGGGTGAGCGGCCACGCGATGATGCGCAGGTGAGGCGCGCCGGAGAAGACACGCGGGTGCTCGTCACGCGTGAGGTCCTTCGCCGTGCCCGGTGTGTAACCGTGTTGTTGGAGCAGGTTCCCCGCGAAGTCGCTGTCGCTATAGAGACCGCGGATGGAGTCGGGGGCCAGCGCTTCCTCCAGGCCCACCACCGTGAGCACGAGCGTGGCCTCGTCCGCGTCGAATGACGGGCTGAGGTGCACTTCGACGATGGCCGCGTGCCGGGCCGGTTCGCCTGTTCGTGCGTGCGCGTAGACGCGGCCCATCGACCGTGGAAAGCGCGACGGGAGTGCCTCGATGGCGTTCGAGATGCCGGCGAAGACCAGGTTGCCGGACCAGACTGGACTCCACCCGGCGTCCGCGAACACCAGGTCGATGTCACCGAACAGCGCGGAGACCTCGCGGTACACCTCGCGCATGAAGTCGGTGCACTGCTTGATGGCGACGCCTGTTCGTGGAACAGCGCTCATCGTTCGTCCTCGTTGGAGGTGTTGAGGCCCCGCTCCGCGAGCAGCGGGAGCGGAGGCAGGAAGGGGAGGGGAGGCAGGCTCCAGTGTTCGCGCCAGGCGGGCGTGGCGGACACTGGAGGCAGCCGGGATGCGAGCGAGTCGAAGCCACGGAAGCGGAGCAGTGACTTCCGCTCGAGCAGCGCGGCGATATCGCGACGCAGGTTGCGCTGAGATTCATCTGTTGGAGTCGGCGGCTCCTGCGTGACGAGTGAATGCAGGTCTCGCCACGAGAGCCAGTAGAACCTCGCGAGGGATGGCTCCTCGCCAGTGAGCCGCTTCCAGCTTTCGTCCAGGTCCGCGATGGGCATGGTGCCGTGCGCGGTGACGTAGACGAGCTTCACGCCACGGATGACGGTGGCGGAGGTGTCGGCACGTGAGGGCCGGATGTTTCCCGACGCGAGCGCGCGCCAGTAGTCGACGAGCTGGTCTCCCTGCGCCTTGCCCGAGGAGTCTTCGACGATGGCCGCATTGCTCTTGCCCGACTCGTACTTGCACTCGACGAGGATGGCCTCGGTCCGAGACTCCAGACGCAGCAGCACGAGCGCATCGGCCTCGCGGGTTCCGGCGCGAGGCCAGAACAGCACCCGCGCTCCGAGCACTCCGTCGGGCACGAGTGCCTCCGTGTTGTGAGTCGGGTACGCGCGAGCCAGGCGAAGCCACGGAAGCAGCACGTGCTCGGCGGGGAGATACGTCAGTGAGCCGAGCAGATTCGACGTGAGCAGGTCCTCGAGCCTGTCGAGTGCGACGCGCGTGTCATCGGGAAGCTTGTTGTGGAGCTCGGCCTTGAGCATGGGCGGTGGCAGGAGCCTTGGTCCGCCGAGACAGGTGCGCAAGAAAGGGGCTCACGTGCTGGCTGGCGGGCGCTGCCGTGAAAGAGGCATCGGGGACGCGAAGGTTTCATACCCGCGGCGCCACAGCGCGCGGGACTCTTCGACTCCCAGCACCTCGGCGTGGAGGCGGTGGTCCTGGGGCATGTCTTGGGAACCAGCACCCCGGGGGAGTGGGGGACGGTGACTCTTCTTGGTCATCGTTCCTCCTGCGTCCGTGGACCGCGGCGAAGAGAGGACCGTCGCATGGGCTCGCGGATGTGCGGACCGTGTGGAGCCATGGAGTCTGTCTGACGGGCTGACCCGCTTCGACGAATTGGCTCGCGGTGCGTGACCGAGCCCGTGAGTGATGGGCTCGCACGTGGAGGAGGTGCGCGAAGCGAGTGCCGATGTGGACACGAGCGCCCGAGGTGAATCGTTCCCGAGGGCGCGCTCCACATGGAACCCGCTCGACCAGAGCCGAGTCGCGAGAAGCGCTGTTCTCGCGTGGTGCCGAAGTGCTTCATGGACTGGCAGGTGTCTCGGGCGGGAGGGAGAGAGGGCGGGAGCATGAGCCCTGGCTGAGCGCGAGGCAGAGGGCCGCGTGGTGGGTTGGCGTTCACGGCGGCGCAGTCATGAGGACGCGAGGGACATCACTGAGTCGTGCACGTGTGTCGCCGGTTCGCGGCTCGAAGTGCGCTCCGTGTTCCAGATGAGTGAGGTCGGGGCACGGTTGAGGACCGAGCGGTGCCGGGCCGTGCTCGATGCATGTCCGTGTTCGTGGGGAGTGCGGTCCACGTCGATGTTCGTGAAGCCATGGGACGGGGTGGGACCGAGCGGTGCCGGGCCGGGCTCGATGCATGTCCATGTTCGTGGAGGAGCGCGGTCCGGGTTCCCTGCGCGAGCGGAACCCGCGTGCGCATGGAGCGAGCAGCAGCGATGGCGGCTCGCTCATGAAGGAGGCGCAGGCGATGACCGCTGCACCGCGATGCAAGCGGGAGCGGACCCAGCGTTCCACGTGGAACGAGCAGCTGGGATGGCCCCGGGCCATGGCGAAGACGCACAGCAATGACCGCGCTGCACCACCACTCGTGCGGGAACGGAGTCCGCGTTCCACGTGGAACGTGCGATGCGAGAGCCACGAGCCCACGGTGGAGGTGCGGAGTGATGTCTGCCGCCCGCCGCCACGGCGGTTCGAGCTCGCGTTCCGCATGGCCCGCGCAGTCGCGATGGCAGCGGACTCATGCCGGGGCGAAGAGCGCTGACCGCGCTGCACCACCATGCAAGCTGGAGCGGAGCCCACGTTCCACGTGGAGCGACCAGCCGTGATGACGGCGGGCTCATGGCGGAGGTGTGGAGTGCTGCCGGTTCGAGCCCGCGTTCCACGTGGAACGAGCACTCGTGATGGCAGTGGGCTCATGGCGGGAGCGAGGAGCGATGGCCGCGCTGCACCACCGCGCACGCGGAGCGGAGCCCGCGTTCCGCGTGGAGCGAGCAGCCGCGATGGCCGAGGACTCGATGGCGGAGCTGCAGTGTGATGCCTGCCGCGCGCAGCCACGCGAGACCGGGAGCCCGCGTTCCACGTGGAACGAGCAGCCGCGATGGCCGCGACTCGATGGCGGAGCTGCAGTGCGATGCCTGCCGCGCGCAGCCACGCGAGACCGGGAGCCCACGTTCCACGTGGAGCGAGCAGCCGCGATGGCCGCGGACTCGATGGCGGAGCTGCAGTGCGATGCCTGCCGCGCGAGACCGAGAGGCCGCGCTCCATGTGGAACGAGCAGCCGCGTGGTGGCGCGCTCGGGTGGAGGTGCAGGGGCGATGACCGCCACCACCGTACGCAGCCGTGCAGCTTGGAGCTCGCGTTCCACGTGGAACGAGAAGGGCGCGCTCATGGCGAGCAGGAGTGACGAGCGCACCGGGACCACGCGAGCTGGAGTCGGTGTCCCGGTCTGAGCGCTCATGCGCGGTGTTGGCGGACACGGCGTGGCGAGTGCCGCGACATCGCTCCAGGAGGAGTGATGCCGGCGCGCACCTGGTGGAGGTGCGGAGCGACGAGTGCCCGGCATCGCCCGAACCCGAGTCAGCGTTCCACGTGGAACGCGGAGGCGATGGCTGCGGGCGGTGGTGGAGATGCGGACTGACGAACTCCTCGGCACCGCGGGAACGGGAGGCGCGTTCCACGTGGAACGTGCGGTCGTGATGACGGCGGGCCGTGGTGGGGATGCGGACTGACTCGGACCTCGGCGCCGCGCGAACTGAAGGCGCGTTCCACGTGGAACGCGCGGTCGCGGTGATGACGGTCCCCGGTGGTAGCCCGAAGCGACGTGAGTCGCGGAGCCAGTCGACCCGGTGTCCCCGTTCCACGTGGAACGCGAGGCCGCCGTGGTGGCGGGTTCACGGTGAAGGTGGAGTGCGCGACCCAGAGCACTCCCCATTGATGCCGGGTCCGCGTTCCACGTGGAACGCGGGGCCACCGTGGTGGCGGGTTCACGGTGAAGGTGGAGTGCGCGACCCGGAGCAGTCCCCATTGATGCCGGGCCCGGGTTCCACGTGGAACGTGGATGCGATGGCGCGGTGCGCGTTCATGGTGCCGTGATGTGCGGCGCTCCGCGGACCTGACGCGCGCCATGAGGTGCGCGTGAAGCAGTGCCACCGCTCAGTCGCCACGGCCGGCAGGGGAGGGGAGACCCTCGCTCAACGCCGCTTCGACCAGACTCGTTCCACGTGGAACTCGCATGGGGGTGGAGCGTCACCGCGCAACGTGCTCGCCGTGAGGTGCGCGTTGGAGGCTCACGTCATGGAGCCTGAACCGTCCGCGCGGCGCGATGAGCTGGCGGACCACGCGCGCCGCCCGTGGCTCATGGCATCACCGGAGACAGGCCGCGCGTTCCACGTGGAACACGCGCGGCTCGAAGTGCTCCACGTGCTCGCGGGCCGGTGCCGCCATGGATGGCACCCGCCGAGCACGAGCTCCGATGCGCATCCACGCCGAACGAGGTCCGTGCCCGCGCGCTCCTGGTGCGCACCGGTTCGACATGCGAGCGCGGTGGGCGCTTCCGCTGAAGGCCTCCGCATCGCGTGCCCGCGCTCAGCCGTTCTTCAAGAGACCTCGGCTCGCATCAGCGGCATGTGGCGGAGCGAGCCTTTCACGTGGAACGCCGATGCCGTGATGGAGGCCTCGTGCCGATGGGCTCGGCATGCGCGCGACGTCCGTCCACGCGTGCGCGGTGAATCCCGCCTCATGAGGGGCCGGTCCTCACGTGCGCGCCCAGCGCATGCGCGGAGACCGCGAGGCGTTCCACGTGGAACGCGGATGACGGTGGCCGCGCGGTGGCCACGTGGAGTTGCGCGTCCATGCGGTGAAGAACCTCTCCCGCGCGTGTTCCACGTGGAACGCGGATGACGGTGGTCGTGCGCGGTCGTCACGTGGAGTTGCGCGTCCATGCGGTGAGGAACCTCTCCGCTCGTGTTCCACGTGGAACGCGGATGACGGTGGTCGTGCGCGGTGGCCACGTGGAGTTGCGTGTCCATGCGGTGAAGAACCTCTCCCCGCGTGCTCCACGTGGAACGCGGATGACGGTGGCCGCGCGGTGGCCACGTGGAGTTGTGCGTCCATGCAGTGAAGAACCTCTCCGCGCGTGTTCCACGTGGAACGCGGATGAAGCGCTGGCGCCACGCGTATCCGCATGCGCCTCGCGGCCTCATGAAGAGGAACACCGACCTGGTTCCACGTGGAACGCGGATGGGGGCTCACGCGCACGTGTTCCGGTGCGCAGTGGCTGAGCGCGTGTTCCACATGGAACGAGTTGTCGGCGGGGCCGCGCGCGTCGGCGACGCGACGCCGGTCCTGATGGCGTCGCATGGCGTGGTCATCTGGCGACGTGTTCCACGTGGAACCGCGCGCGCCGCGACACACGTGTTGATGCGTTCATCCGGCGAAAGCCTCCGGCCGTGTTCCACGTGGAACGCCGATGCGGGCCGAGGTCGCGTGCGCGGCGACCTGCATCCGGATGAGGCCACGTGGAGAAGGTCCCTGGCTGCTCGTTCCACGTGGAACGCGGAGGTGAGGAGCGGCAGGCGCCGAAGCGCGGCTGGATGCCGTCATGGGGTGAAGGCCTCTGGCGCTCGTCGGATGCCGACGGTGTTCGCGTGCACGGCGACACACGCTCGGATGCCGCCACGGGGTGAGGACCTCTGGCGCCTGTTCCATGCGCGGTGTTCGCGTGCGCGGCGACACGCGTTCGGATGCCGCAACGGGGTGAGGACCTCTGGCGCCCGTTCCACGTGGAACGCGGATGCGAGTCGTGGGCGCGTGAGCGCGTGAGCGCATGGCGGCGCGCGTCCGGAGCGCATCACCTGACGACGTCGGTCAGTGCTCGCGTGCCTCCACCGCGTTCCACGTGGAACGCGGATGCGCGCATGGCAGCGCGCGACCATGCATCCCGAGGTTGTCATCCGGTGAAGGCCGCCGGCCGTGTTCCACGTGGAACGCTGGGCGAGGTCGCGTGTGCATGCGGCAGCACCCGTGATGGAAGGAGCACCGGTCGCGCGTTCCACGTGGAACAGGAAGGGAGGGCGGTGCGAGGCAAGCGCGAGCGTGCGGTGGAGTCCGCCGCGCGAGGTTCACCAGGAAGGTTCATGCCTCCAGCCGTTCGGCATGGGCCGAGCCCAAGCCTTGGCGTGAGTGCTTCCCGTTCCACGTGGAACACGGCTCGCGGTGGATGCGCGCGTGGGCCCACGCGGTCAGGTGCCAGGGAGGTCCGCCGCGTTCCACGTGGAACGGGGCTGCGGTGAGCCGCCCGCGCGTGAGTCCGCGGCGAGTTCGAAGGTCACCACGCGCTCGCGACATCGGGCGGCGTGTTCCACGTGGAACCCAGATGCACCTGGTGACGCCATGGGGGCGGATGGTCGTCATGAGTTCCGGAAGGCATCACGAGATGACGGCGACACTTCGCGTCCCACGTGGAGACATGAAGGCGCGGTCGGCATGCGGTCGCGCGAGTTCGAAGGTGCGCGGGCGAAGGTGCCGCGCGCGTGTTCCACGTGGAACCCGGTTGGAGCGAAGTGCCCAGTTGCTCCAGAAGGCGCCGCGAGGTCGGGACCCTCGTGAAGGGTGGTGGTCCGGCGTGGTGGTCGCGTGGAGCCCTGGGGGCGCGAAAGGTCCAGTGGCTGATGCGTCGCCGTGAGCATCAGGGGTCGGGCGGGAAGGCATCACATGTTCCACGTGGAACCGAGCTGGCGGGAGCGACCCGACCGCGCGCGCGATGTCGACGCGAGGTCGTGGGCCCTCACGGTGACGTCGCCGAACCGCACGTTCCACGTGGAACCGGGTCGACATGAGCGGAGCGCGGGCTCGCGAAGTCGACATGGGGCTTGGGCCCTGGCGGTGACGGCGTCCATCCGCGGGTTCCACGTGGAACACGGTCCGCGTGAACTCGCATGTGGCCTGCGAGGTCGTGGTGCTTGCGGTGGCGACACGTCGCCGAGGCTCCAGGTCGAAACCCGCGGTCGCGCATGCGCGTCGGCTCCACGTGCTCGCCAGGAGCCTGACGACATCGCGCGGTGGAACCCATTCGCCGCGCGCTCGATGAGGAAAGACACGGGTGTGAGCGGGGCTCGAGCTGGCGAGGCCGGCGAAGGTCACCTGCTATCAGCAGCCGGTGACGGCACCAGGGCAGTGACACGTGGACGCGGCCGGCACGAGCAGTCCTCGCGCTCGCGAGTTCGGGAGAGTCGACGAGCAGGCGCGGTGAGAGTGGCGGGCCCGCGTTCCACGTGGAACCAGGCCGGCGGGCACGGTCCGATGCTCAGGAGGTCGGCCTCAGGTCGAAGCCGGTCCGCGGCGACAGTGCCGTGGTCCTGACGTGGAACCGAGCCGGCGGGCTCGGCGCGGTACCCGCGAGCCGGCGTGAGTTCGAAGCGGTCAGGTGGATGAGGCCGCATGCCGCTGGTCCCACGTGGAACCGAGCCGTCGTGCGCGGTCCCGCACTCGCGCGGGCGTCATGAGTTCGGAGCGGTCAGGTGAATGAGGTCACGAGCCACGAGTTCGGCGTGGAGCCGAGTCGGCGCGCGCGACCCGATGCTCGCGAAGGCTCCACGTGTTCGGAGTGGGCAGGCGGATGAGGTCGCGTGCCTCGTGTTCCACGTGGAACCGGGTCGGCGCGCGCGACTCGGTGCTCGCGAAGGCTCCACGTGTTCGGAGCGGGCAGGTGGAGGAGGTCGCGTGCCTCGTGTTCCACGTGGAACCGGGTCGGCGCATGCAGCCCGATGCTCGCGAAGGCACCGTGAGTTCGAAGCGAGCAGGCGGTGACCGTGCCGCGGGTTCCACATGGGCCCGTGCGGGGGTTGCGCGGTCGGGTCCTCGCGGGGCCCGGTGAGCTCGAAGTGGGCAGGTGGTGGAGGTGACGCGTTCCACATGGAACCAGGTCCGCGTGCTCAGCCCGGTACTTGAGAAGGTGCCAGGTGTTCGACGCGAGCAACCGGTGACGGTGGCTCGCCGCGTGTGCCACGCCGTCTCCGAGTCGGAACGCGAACGGTCCTCATGCTCGCGAGGTCATCGGGGTTGGGGTGCCATCACGTGCTGGTGCCATCGCCTTTCGCGCTCCACGTGGAAGGGGACGGCACTGGGGCATCGGGAGTGATGATGACCTCGGTCGGTGGGCACTGATGTCTTTCGCCGGGGCCGTGGGCACGTGTCGAAGGTGAGCCTTCCGAGGTTGGACCCCTGCTCGCGGTTCGCCGCATGTCGGCCGTCGAGCCTCGGGCGTCACACCCTGCCGCAGCCAACAGGCCCCCAGCATCGCTCGCGCGTTCGGGTCGAGTTCCTCACGCGTCAGGTGCCAGTAACCTGCGTTACCGCGCGGGTGAAGCGGTTCGATGCGTATCGCCGTGGCGTTCGATTCGGGAGCGAGTGCTCCTCCACCGCGATGCCCCCGGAACATGTCGAAAGGAAGAAGGCGGGGCGCACGCTTCCGCCCGCGAGCCGCGCTTCGGTGAGGAGTCCATGCGCGTCTCTCGTCCTGGGCCTCGGTGCCTGCCAGGCGCCGCGAAGTGGAGCGAGCTACCAGGCAGTCAGCCAGGGATGCGACTCAGCAGACATCCGAAGTTCGGAGGGAGACCTGGAGGTCGCGCGGGCACAGGAGTTCGGCTCGCGGAGTGACCAGGTCAGATGCCCGGTCGTCGGTGGTGCGCGGCTCGGCGCCGCACGTTCCGAGTGGAGTGGGATTCACCGCTCCGGAAGCGTGGGCCATTCGGTCTCGCGAGGTCATCGAGGTCTGAGGCCCACGGAACCGGAGGTCCAGCGGCGCGTCACCTGAGTGTGCAGCTCGCGTTGCCTGCCTGCGCCATCTGTCTTGCAGCTCGACGTGCCGGAAAGGAGAGGGGACAGGTCGAACCCGCGGTCGTTCCATGTGGAGCAGGTCGTGCGCGGCCCCCACCCCACAGCGGCCAATCGGAGACTCTGTTCGGGCTCGGCAGCAAACAACCCGGGCCACGGCCAGCAGGCACATCACTGACGCGCGTCGCGCACCGTTCCATGGCGAGTGCCCATGGTGTCCCAGTGGGCATGAGGCCGTGTTCTCAGATGCAGGCAGGACACGCGCTCTTTGGGAAACGCTGGAGCCACGCATCACCCACTCGTCGTGCCATGGACCTGCATGTTCATGCGGAGGGCTCAGCACCCCATGCACAGCCGTGGGGGCTTCCCACTCACGCCTGCACGCCTGCTCGTGCGCAGCGGTCAGGTGGGCTCGCTTCCGGCGATGCCGTGCGTACCTCACGGTCATCCACGCTGAAGATGGAGGCGACGTGAGTGCCTTGATGGGGCGCACGCAGGCCGGGGTGACCAGACACGGCTGAGCAGGACAGGGCAGTCCGCCCCCAGCGGCAGGTCTCGTTTCCTCATGTTCGTGACGACGCGCTCTGGTCGCACGCGGCCTCGATGTGATGCGTGGGTACTCAGGAGGACGGGGCGCGGCTTCCGAGCCTGCGCACGGAACTTCGCCAAGGAACGGGCCACGTGCCGCCCATGTCTCCACGATGGCCTTCACGTTCAGGCGGCCCCGTGTCCCCGAGCTGCCGCACGGGGCTCGGCACCAAAGGAGGCGCATACAGCGTCTTGGACCGCGATCGTCGCCGCGCGCATACGAGCCGAGCGACTTCGGACTCATCGCGCGGAATCCCGGCTCGTGAGCTCCTCATGCCACGCGCGCCCGAGAGCGACTCCCGTTCACATGCCGTCCCACGACGTCGTCAGCTCGACCAACTGGAGGGGCTCCGCGAGAAACCCCAAGTCGGACGCGAAGCACTCCGGCTTCGGTCCGGTGACGCTCACACCGGAGACACGATGAGCGCGGCAGTCATGGGGAAGCGTCCACACGGTCCGACGGCGAGCACGCAAGCAAGCGTGCGCGCCCACGCGAGTTCGCGATTGCGCTGCTGTGCTAGCCGGCTCGCCATCCAGACCAGGAGGCAGGTCCTGGGTCGTGGTGCCGAACACCCACCAGCGAGCAGCCCCAAGCGCGGATGGCTCCCGTCGAAACCTCGCCGTGACGCGAGGCGATGCGCGCCGGGACGCTCGCCCGAACCAGATGCCGCTCGGCCGCACGGGAAGGGACCTCTGGGTGCGCAGGCGGGTTCCGCGTGGAACCCCAGAGACCTCAAACATGCAGGTTCCGCGTGGAACCTCGCGGAGGGTCCAGGCAACGGAGCGGTCACGACCTCTCCTGAAAGGCGCGGGCTCGGGACCAGGAACGCTCGTCTGCTCGTCCAACGCGCGGGCATGCACCCACGCCCACCGAGCACGGTACACACCCCGGGCACTCGAACCCCAGCCTGCCCGCATCCTTATATAGAGGGCTGACACGAGCCCTGCGCCCGGCCGCTCCCTCCTTTATATAGAGCCCTCGAACCAACCCGCCGGAAGCCCCCGCGACCCCTGTCCAACCGGCCCCGAAATCCACTTCCCGGACTCCGGAATCAGGACCGCACAAGGCAGCCGAGCGAGGCTCGCCGCAAGGCTTGCCGCGAATTTGATCGGATCCCGAAGCGCGTGCTAGCAGCGTGGATCAGCGCGCAACCGTGCACTGCTTCACGCGCGGGGCCCTGGCACCGGCCGGGGAGAGAGAGGATGGGCCACGTGGGTCGTATCATCTGCATCTCCAACCAGAAGGGCGGCGTGGGGAAGACCACCACCGCCATCAACCTTTCCGCGAGCCTGGCGTCCGCCGAGCGTCGCACGCTCCTGGTGGACATGGACCCGCAAGGCAACGCGGGCAGCGGGCTCGGTCTCAAGCGCGACGACCTCCACGGCACCGTCTACGAGGCGCTCCTCAATGGCCGCCCCATGAAGGAGCTGCTCCACCCGACGGAGCTGCGCTACCTCCAGGTCGTCCCTGCCACGCCGGACCTCACCGGCGCCGAGGTCGAGCTCGTCGGCCAGGAGCGCCGCGAGTTCCGTCTCCGCGACGCCCTCCGCCCGCTGGCCGCCGAGTACGACTACATCATCATCGACTGCCCGCCCTCGCTCGGCCTGCTCACGCTCAACGCGCTCGCCGCCGCGGACTCGGTGCTCATCCCGCTGCAGTGCGAGTACTACGCGCTCGAGGGTCTCTCGCAGCTGACGCACACCATCGACCTGGTGAAGCAGGGCCTCAACCCGGACCTGACGATGGAGGGCATCCTCCTCACCATGTTCGACGCTCGCGCCAACATCGCGCACCAGGTCGTCGACGAGGTGCGCGGCTACTTCAAGAAGCAGGTCTTCGAGGTGGTCGTCCCGCGCAACGTGCGCCTGTCCGAGTGCCCGTCCTTCGGCAAGCCCATCATCCTCTATGACATCAAGTCGAAGGGCTGCGAGAGCTACCTGGCGCTCGGCCGGGAGCTCATGAAGCGGGACACCCCCAAGGCGCCCCGCCGGCGAGTCGCCTGAACTGAAATCATCTGGAAGCAGCGGGGGCTCTCCGAGGTTGGCGGGGGGCCCTTGCCATTCATGGCCGCCGTGACAGTGACGCGGCGCTGGAGTCCCCTCCGTGGTGAAAGCAGACATGCAGAAGCGGGCGCTTGGCCGAGGGCTCTCCGCCCTCATCCCCCAGGCCGCCCC
>NZ_JABBJJ010000182.1 GCF_012933655.1 Pyxidicoccus fallax
GGAGGGAGCGGATGGGGATGTGGACCTCGATGGGGAGGTGGGATTGGGAGAACCTGGGCGAGGTGACGCTCCGCGAGTCGGCGGCGGCGCTGGCCGGGCGCGGCTACGGGCACGTGCGAGCCGAGGAGCTGGCGAGGGCGGGGGGCATGTCCGTGGGCAGCTTCTATCGGCGCTATGGCAGCAAGGCGGGCTTCGCGCGGGAGGTGCGCCAGTGGGCCGAGACCGAACTCTGCCGCATCGCACGCGTGGACTTCGAGCTGGCGCCGGAGCAGCCGGAGCGCAGCTTTCGCGAGGTCTTCGACAGCTTCTGGGAGGACCTGGCGTGGTGCGCGACGAGAAAGCCGGAGCTGTTCCACTTCACCTTCATGCACTGGCATCCGGACTCGCTGGAGCCGGAGGCCCTGGGTGCCCAGGCGCGGGAGGTGGTGAGGGAGGTGCTTGCAAACGGTGAGCGCGTGGGCGCGCTGGCGCCGGGAAGCGTGCGGGTAGGTGAGGGGCTCATCTGGGGAGCGCTGGCGGAGTTGGTGCGAGCCGTGGCGCGAGGGGCCGAGCAGGACGCGCTGGAGAACGTCAGTCCCATGGGGCGGGTGCTCTGGAAGGCGCTGGCGGCGGCGGAGGACTCCGGTGCCGGAGGCGGCCGAACGCCTCCTCTGGACGGCGCTGGCACCGAAGGCACCGAGGCGGCAGGCACGGGTACGACTTCGCTGGAGGGCGCTGGCAGCGAAGGTGCTGAGACAGAAGGCGCGGGGACTCCTTCGCTGGAGGGTGCTGGCAGCGAAGGCGCCGAGACAGAAGGCGCGAGTACGACTTCGCTGGAGGG
Source organism: Pyxidicoccus fallax (assembly GCF_012933655.1). GTDB lineage: Bacteria > Myxococcota > Myxococcia > Myxococcales > Myxococcaceae > Myxococcus > Myxococcus fallax. The sequence continues at coordinate 821 of NZ_JABBJJ010000182.1, forward strand.
CGCTGGCAGCGAAGACGCCGAGACAGAAGGCGCGGCGACTCCTTCGCTGGAGGGTGCTGCCGCCGAAGACGCTGAAACAGAAGACGCGGGTACGACTTCGCTGGAGAGCGCTGGCAGCGAAGACGCCGAGACAGAAGGCGCGGCGACTCCTTCGCTGGAGGGTGCTGTCACCGAAGACGCTGAAACAGAAGACGCGGGTACGACTTCGCTGGGGCGTGCTGTCGCCGAAGGCGCTGAGGCTGGAGGCGAGGGGACTCCTCTCCTGGAGGGTGCTGCGACGGAAGACTCGGAGCCCGGTGGCGTGGGCGCGTCGCGTGCGGGCGCCACGACGCTGGAAGCATTCGGAAGGGAAGACCCGGGTGCGGGACGCGTGGGGACTCCGCTCTCGGGTCAGGTTTCCGGGGACGCTTCAGCTGCCCGCGACTCCGGGGCAGAAGCGCTTGGAGCGACGGGAGTGCGTCGAGGTGTCGGCTCCTCCCGGAGCGGGATGCGACCTCCGGGTCGACAGCGTTCTCGCGCCCATTGCTCCGTGCGCCGCTCCAATCCGAGCATCGCCAGGCAGCGCCCTGCTCCGTGCAGTGCCTACGGCGTCCTGAATCAGCCGCGCCGGGCGCGTCTGCTGGGAGCAGACCAGCTCAGCCGCGCCGGGCGCTCGCCGAGGAGGGTTTCGGCTGAGCATCCGCGGACGCAGGTGGCTTCGTTCGCGCCGCGGGCTTCGTGACGGCGGGTTTCGTGGATACCGGGGCACGGGCCGGGGACTTCTCCGCGAGCGTGGACCTCGGCTTCGCTGCCGGCGCGGGCTTCGGTGGCGCGGCGGGCTTCGCGGCAAGCACGGGCTTCGGTGGCGCGGCGGGCTTCGCGGCAAGCACGGGCTTCGGTGGCGCGGCGGGCTTCACGGCCGGGGCGCTCCGGGGCGTGGTGGCCCTCGGCGCCGTCCGGGCCGCCACGACGACGGGGGCGGCGGGGCGGGTGTGCTCCCAGGCGGCGAGCACCTTGGGCACGTAGAACTCCGTCTCCCCGTTGCGAGGCACGCGGCCATTCACGGCGCCCGGGCCCGCGTTGTACGCGGCCACCGCGAGCCGCACATCGCGGAAGCGCCGGAGCTGCTCGGCCAGGTAGCGCGCGCTCGCGTCGATGGCGGGCGCCGGGTCGAACGGGTCCTCCACGCCGAGCATGGCCGCCGTCGTTGGCATGAGCTGTCCAGGCCCCATGGCTCCCACGGGGGAGATGCGGTGCACGCGCGACTCCGACTCCACCTTCACCAGCGCGCGCAAGAGCCCCGCGGGCAGCCGGTGCCGGCGCTCGGCCGCGTCGATGAGGGGCTCCAGCGGCTCGTGCCCGTTCACGAGGCACGAGGGCCGGTGCGCCGCGTACGCGCTCAGCGCCCCCACCTTGGCCTCCAGATAGGAGAAGGACAGCGGGTTGACGTGCGTGTCCCCCAGCCACGCGATGGCCAGGTTGAGCAGCACCACGGGCAGAAACGCGCACGGCAGGAGCCACGCCCACCTGGGGACGTTGAGCCCGCCTCCGCCACCGCCCCTGGCCCGCTTGCTTCCCACGCCCCACCCTTAAGGGCGCTTGGGGCCCCCGTCCAACTTCCGGCGCCCGGGCTTGTGGCCTTCCGGCGGAAGCCGCAGCCCGTCCAGCACCAGCGTGGTGAGCGCGTCCGGCAGATCCAGCGGGTTGCCGATGTCCTCCTCGCTCAGCACCGCCAGGAGCAGCCGCTCCACCGCGCCCACCACCGCGAGCCCACTCACCGCCGGGCGGATGGGCCGCAAGAGCCCATGTGTGTGCGCCTTCTCGGTGATGTCCACCGCGTGCCGCGACACCAGCCGGGACAACTCCACCACCTTGGCGCGGGCACCCGCCGCGGGCCCGCGGCTCTCCTGGAGGTACAGCCGCACCACGCCCGGGTACTGCAACAGCGCGCTGGCGATGACGGCCGCCACCGCGCGGTACGCGTCGAACATGGCCTCCACGCCGCGCGCCTCCGCGAGGGCCCTGCCGCACGCCTCCATGCCCGCGAGCAGCTCCCGCCGCACCGGCTCCAGGAGCGCGTCCACCAGGGCGGCCTTGTCGTCGAAGTACCGGTAGAACGTCCCCTTGGCCACGCCGGCCGCCTGGGTGATGTCGTCGATGGTGACCGCGTCCAGGCCCCGCTCCAGGAAGAGCTGGAGCGCCGCGTCCTCCAGCTCCTTCTGCCGCTCGCGCCGCTGGGCCTCCCGCCGCCCGCCCGGACGCCCGGGCCTGTTCACATCCGCCTTGGAGGAGACCTCCCCTCCCGTGCCTCGCGTGCCGTCACCGGTCCCCATTGGCGCGCTCCATCTTCTTGCGTTATAGAAAAAGAGTGACCAAATAGTCATTATTCGCAGCAGGGCGTCGGCCGGACGCCTGCCGGAGAGCAACGATGATCGGCATTCCTTTGGGCTGGGCGTACTCCAATTTCGGGGAATGGGTGCTGCACAAGCACGTGCTGCACGGCCTGGGGAAGCACCGGCGGAGCTTCTGGAGCTTCCACTGGCACGAGCACCACCAGAAGTCGCGGCGGCACGACATGGTGGACGACCAGTACATGCGCTCGCTGTGGACGTGGTCGGCGAAGACGAAGGAGCTCGTGGCGCTGGCGGCGCTGGCGCTGGCGCATGCGCCGCTGCTGCCCGTGGCGCCCTTCTTCGTGGGCACGGTGTGGGCCTGCGCGGTGAACTACTACCGGGTGCACCGGCGCGCGCACCTGGACCCGGCGTGGGCGCGCGAGCACCTGCCGTGGCACTACGACCACCACATGGGGAAGGACCAGAACGCGAACTGGTGCGTGACGCACCCCTTCTTCGACCTGGTGATGGGGACGCGGAGCGAGTTCCTTGGCGTGCAGCCGCCCGCGCCCCCGGAGGCCCTGGTGGTGGCTCCGGCGCACGTGGCCTGAGTGGGGCCGTCCGCTTTCAGCGGGTGCGCCGGCTCGCGGCCTTCTTCGCGGGGGCCTTGCGGGCGGGAGCCTTGCCGGCGGACTTCGCCTTGCGCGCGGCCGGGCGGGCGGCGCCCTTGGAGGCCGCCTTGCGCGGAGCGGCCTTCTTCGCGGGGCCCTTCGGCTCGGACACGGCCGGGCGCGAGAGGACGGCGTCCAGGGCGAGCAGCGCGTCGGTGGTGGTGAAGATGCCCAGCACGCGCGAGCCCTCGACGATGACGGCCGAGCCGTACTTGTGACGGCCCATCTCCCGCGCCACCTCGGCCAGCGGCGTGCCGGCCTCGACGGTGTAGCAGTCCTGGGACATGGCCTCCTCGACGGAGACCTCCTTCGGGTCCACGTCCCTGAGCGTCTCGATGAGGTGCAAGTCCCGCTGGGAGACGAGCCCCGCCAGCCGCCCGCCCTCCAGCACCGGCAGGTGGCGGATGCCGTGCTCGTTCATCACCCGGTGGGCCTCCACCAGCGGGCTCTTCAGCCCGATGGTGTGGACGGAGCGGGTCATGAAGCGCTCGATGGTGTCCATGTGTCCTCCTGGCCCGGCGGGAAGAAGCGGGCCTCCTGAGGAGTGGACATAGCAAGGCCCCGGCCAGCCCCGGGTATGGGCGCGAGCCGGGGCCTGCTGGAGACGTGCGTTCCCGGACACGCAGCCGCTGCGTGCCGGGAGCGGTGGGGCGCAACGGCTGCGCGCCCCGGCGAGCGTCAGAAGACGAGGTCGAAGTAGTTCGTCTCCGCGCGGACGCCGGCGCACGCCCGGAAGCTGGCGGACCAGTCCTCGGTGGGCAGCGTGCCGCGGGCCTCGAAGACGAAGTCCAGCTCCTCCTGCCGGGCGAGGTCGAGGAGGTTGACGGAGCCGCTGCCGGTGATGCGCAGCGTCCGGGTGGGGCTGGTGCTGGTGCGGCGGTACTCGCCGAGGAGGACGGTGTCCTCGGTGCCCGGGCGGCGCACGGACACGCTGGCGCGCTCGATGCCGCTCAGGTCCGTGTCGGCGTTCACCTCGAAGACCTTGAGGCGCAGGTCCGTCTCCACCTCGGCGTCCTCGGGGAGCGGGTCGGTGATGTCGCCCAGGGGGAAGGAGAGGGTCTGCCGGACGCTCACGGTGAGGGGGAGGGCGGCGGGGAAGTCGTTCTCGGGCTCCGTCGTGCAGATTTCCTCGACCTCGGCCTCGATGGAGAAGAGCGAGTCGCAGCCGGTGGCGAGGAGCGCGGTGGCGGACAGCAGCAGGGCTCGGAGAGAAGTCAGTCGCATGGTCGTCGTGCTCCGGCTCAGAAGAAGTAGAGGAGGAAGCCCAGCTTCACGGAGGGGATGGTGGCGCGGACGGAGAGGTTGCGGGCGGTGACATCCGGGTCGTCGGCGACGTCCTGGATGAGGGCGCTCGCGTCATCCACGTTGAGCGACACGTAGCTGAGTCCCAGGTGGAGGAAGAAGTTGAAGCGCTTCGCGGAGCCGATTTCGAGGCCCACGCTGCCGCCGATGTAGTCGTAGGTGACGTCGCTGATGGCCTCGGCGGAGCGGCTGGGGTTGGAGCCGAGCCAGTCGACGACGTCGTTGTAGTCGGAGCCGAAGTAGTGACCGGCCTCGGCGTTGAAGGAGGGGGCGATGAAGGTCTGCAGGGGGAGGATGCTGACGCCGCCGCGCAGGCCGAAGCTGAGGGAGTTGGTGGTGGGGCCCGCCTGGAGCCGCAGCCAGGGCAGGGGGCGCAGCACGGCGGACAGGCCCACGCCGTGCGGGGCGCCCGCGTCCAGGAGGACGCCGAACTTGCGCAGTTGCGGCCCATCGTCCTGCGCGGACGCGGGAGCGGCGGCCGCGAGCGCCAGCAAGCAGGTCAGCAGCGCGCCATGGTGTCGTAGGAGTCGTCTCATCAGGGATGTCGCCATCGTCATGGAAGGTTCCAGCGGTGTTCTCCGGCCCGGGGGCCATCATTCGCGCGCCCGGCGGGAAACGGAAGTCACGTCGCGGGAAATGACCCGCGAATGGTCGTGTGCGGACAGGAGCGTATCCGGGGCGACCTGGGGAAGCGGGCGGCCAGGAAGGCGGGGCTTGCTGCTCTGTCGTGTAGCGTTGGGGCCTCCATCCGGGTGAGCTGGATGGGAGAGCGGGGCCTTCGCGATGCCACGAGGATGGAGCCTGCTGTTGGCGTGTGTGGTCACCGGCTGTGCGTCGGCGCCTCCAGCGTCCCTGGGTTACGACACGCGTGGTTTCCCGGCGTCCGAGTTCCCCCCGAGTCACCGGAGCGTGGAGAGCCGGGGGCGGGAGGTCGCGATGGTGAGCCCGGCCGATACGGCCCTGCGAGCCGTTGCCAGTGGCGCCGTGCGGGTGGATGCCTTCGAGCACCTGCTGGTTTCCGCGGGACTGGGGGACTTGGGCGCGCTGCCCGCTCGGGGCGAGCCCCTGACCCCGGACGCGGCGGGACGGCTGCTCGCGCTGCTGCTGAAGCGGCCGGTGACGTTGGCCCAATTCCCAGCGAGGCTGGCCGCGGGGCACCTGCTGCGTGAAGTGCTGGAGCGCGGCGAGGTGTCACGGGAGGAGCTGCTGCGCCGGGTGGGCCGCTTCTCCCAGGTCGCGGTGCTCCGGCCGGACGGCTACCTGGCCTGGGTTCGCAATGGGCGCACGCAGCAGCGCGTGGCGCCCATGCGGTGGAAGGAAGATTCCTTCCACGCCGGTCCCTTCGAACTGGGCCGCTTCTACTCCGGCCGGGGCGGTGTCTTCCGTCTCCTGGATGACAGCCTGCGTGAGGCCGGCGGCGTGCTGGCCGAGGTGTACGACGACGCGGACCCGCTGGGCCGGGCGCTGGAGGGTGCCGAGGAGGCCTTCGTGGAGCTGGCGCTCGCGGTGAGCCAACTGCTGACGCACCCGGGGGACAGCCTCGCGGCGTTGAGGCACCTGCCCGCGGGACTCGCGGCCCTGGTGGCCTCGTCGCCCGAGTACCTGGAGCGCTTCCGGCACATGACGCGAGGGGAGCAGGTGAAGGCGCTCTCCAAGCTGACCACCTCGCTGCTGGCCACCTGGGGCACCGCTTCAGGCGTCACGCGGACGGTGACGGGCACGTTGCGCGGAGCCGAGGCCACCGTGCCGGTGCTGTCCCTGTCCACGGAAGGCACGCTGGTGATGGAGCGTGTCGCCGTGCCAGTGGGGCGGGCCGCCATGGTGCTGAGCGGTGGGCCGGGTGCGGCCATCATCCTGCAGCGGGCACCTGCGAAGGGCGGAGGGAGCCCGCCTGCTGAAGGGCCGGGAAAATGGGAGCCCGTCAGCGAGAGCATGAGCGCGCCCTCGCGTGCGTACCAGGCTCAGGTCACCGGAGCGCCTGACGGGTATGCGTACACGGTGCGGGGGGTGAAATTCGACGGCTACCGGGACGGCGTGCTGCTGGAGACGAAGGGACCGGGCTACGCCAGATTCCTCAAGAATGGGAGCTTCAGGGCGTGGTTCCGGGGGGCGGACGGAATGCTTCAGCAGGCGGAAAGACAGTTCATGGCGGCACTGGGAACGCCCATCGAGTGGCACTTCGCGGAGCGCGAAGTGGCTGACGCGGTGAGAGCCATGCTCCGGGACAGCGACCTCGACGACATCAAGGTGGTCTTCACACCAGCCAGATAACAGGGGACGTTCGCGCAATGGTCGAGTCCTACTATGCCGGTGCCTACTGGCCCGGGCGGGTCGAATCCGTCGAGTCCTATGCTCGGCGTGCGGAGCTCTTCTTCCGGCTCCTGGCTTCCGCTGACGCGAGCTTGGGACGGTGGTTGGAGAAGGCGGATTCCCGCTCGGCGGCGCTCGAACTTCCGTTCGCGCCAGATGCGGAGACCCTGCTCGGCTTGTTCAGGAAGAAGAAGTACCGGCGCGACGATGCTGGCATCGCGTTCTCCGCGTGGAACGGAGAGCCCGACGGCGCCAGCAGCGGAGTCAGATTGGCCTGTGGCTCCAATTCCGCGCTCATCGGGGACCTCTGCACGCTGAGTCTTCCCACCGAGGGACCCGCGCGGGAGCGCGTCCTGGCAGCCGCCACCCTGGTCCACGTCCTGCGCGCGATGGTGCTCGCCTGGGAGCCGGAATGGGGGATTGCCACGTCTCAGGTTCACAGGGACGAGGTTTTGCAGCGCTCCAAGGCCGGAACGTTCGTTGGCTGGGTCATGTACTTCGCGCGGACGCGGGGAACGCTGCCCGCGCTCCCTGCCCCCGTTCGCGTGGAGCCTGTTGGGGACAAGGGCACGCTCGTCACCCTTACCCCGGAGCGCTTCACCGCGAGCAACCCGGAGCATGTCGCGCTGGCGGCGAGTGTGCAGGAACTGCTGGAGCAGGCGGGACTGCTCACGCCCATCAAGTAGGCCTCGCCCAATCCCCACCTGTTGAGGTCCTGACGTCGCGCCACCCCGCGGGTCACTTACGGCGCCCCAGGTCCGGTGAGACCTTGCGTGCCCGGAAAGCACAGGCAGCGAGGCGCCGCCCGTGAACTCCGGCCCAGGACACCTGGGAGGGACCGGATGATCGACGAAGTCGATCAGCGATTGAAGGCGTGGGTCGGCCGCATCGCCGGGGAGACCCCCGTGTTCCTCGGCGTGCCGGACCGCGAGTCCCTCGAGCGCGGCGTCTGCCTCTACCTCCTCGAGCTCGGCCCGGCGCCCCCCGCGCGCGGCGGCAACCGCCCCCCGCTGCAAATCTCCGTCTGCTACCTCGTCACCACCGGCGCCGACTCGCCCGAGCGCGCCCACCGGCTCCTCGGCGAGCTCGTCTTCGCCGCCATGGAGGAGGCCGACTTCGATGTGGAGCTCACCCCCGTGCCCACCACCGTGTGGGCCGGCCTGCGTGTCGCCCCACGCCCCGGCTTCCGCCTCCGCGTGCCCGTGCGCCGCGACCGCCCGCAGCCTGTCGTCCACCGCGTGCGCTTCCCCCTCGTCACCCAGTCCGTGCCGGCCGAGGTGCTCGCTGGCTGCGTGGTGGGCCCCGGCGACATCCCCATCCCCGGCGCGCTCGTGGAGTTGCCGTCGCTGAAGCTCACCACCCGCACCGACGCCAGGGGCTGCTTCCGTTTCCCCCGCGTGCCCCCGGTGGCCACGCTGGGACGGCTGGAGGTGCGGGCCAAGGGCGAGGTGCTCGCGCTCGGCGCGGAGGCGCTCGCCGCCGAGCCACAGCCGCTGCTCATCCGTCTGCCGCTGAAGGAGGAGTGACGTGCCGAACTACCTGACGCCCGGCGTCTACGTGGAGGAGGTGCCCAGCGGGACTCGCTCCATCCAGGGCGTGGGCACCACCACCGCCGCCTTCGTGGGCCGCGCCCCCGCCGTGGGCTCCCGCCTCCACGAGGCCGTACCCGTCAACGGCTGGGCCCAGTTCGTCAAGGAGTTCGCCCCGCCCGGCACCCCCAGCACCCCGCTGGCCCGCGCCGTGTACGGCTTCTTCGAGAACGGCGGCCGGCGCTGCTTCATCGTCAACATCGGCGAGAGCGAGAGCCTCGTCGGCGACGCGCGCCGCCGCCAGGGCGTCGCCGTCCTCGAGGAGGTCAGCGAGGTGGCCATGGTCGCCGCCCCCGGCTTCGCCGACGCCGCCGCCTGGGACGCGCTCCTGTCCCACTGCGAGAAGATGCGCGACCGTGTCGCCCTCCTCGACGCCCCCGAGGACGTCGACGACGTGGGCCGCCTCACCCGGGTCTCCACCGGCGACGCGAAGGGCGGCCTGCGCCCGCGCAACTCCGACCAGGGCTACGGCGCCTTCTACTACCCGTGGTTCTCCACGCCGGACCCGCTCGGCGACGGGAAGACGCTCGTCAACGTGCCTCCGTCCGGCCACATGGCCGGCATCTACGCGCGCACGGATGTCACGCGCGGCGTCCACAAGGCCCCCGCCAACGAGGTGGTGCGCGGGGCGCTGCGGCTGGTGCGCGACGTGACGCCGGAAGAGCAGGGCGAGCTCAACCAGGTGGGCGTCAACTGCATCCGCTACTTCCCGCGCGGAGGCATCCGCGTGTGGGGCGCTCGCACCGTGGCCGACGCCGCCAGCGAGTGGCGCTACATCAACGTGCGCCGCCTCTTCAACTTCGTGGAGGAGTCCATCGCGCTGGGCACGAACTGGACGGTGTTCGAGCCGAACGACCCCACGCTGTGGAAGTCCATCAAGCGCGACGTGAGCGCGTTCCTGCTGCGACTGTGGCGGGACGGGGCGCTGATGGGACGCACGCCGGAGGAGGCGTTCTTCGTGCAGTGCGACGAGCAGACGAACACGCCGGAGACCATCGACGCGGGGCAGGTGTTCGCCGTCATCGGCCTGGCGCCGGTGAAGCCCGCGGAGTTCATCATCTTCCGCATCGGCCAGCACGCGGGCGGCGCGGAAGTGGAGGAGGTGTCCCATGGCTGAAGCCAAGGCTCCCGACGCGCCGCCGCCGGAGCAGGACGCGGGCGCGCAGCCCGGCGCGCTGGTGGACCCGTTCCGCGCGTACAACTTCAAGCTGCTCATCGACGGGGTGAACGAGGGGCACTTCACGCAGTGCACCGGCCTCCAGGTGAAGGTGTCCGCGCTGCACTTCCGCGAGGGTGGCGCCGGCCCCGTGGTGCGCCGGCTGCCCGGCCCCGTCTCGTACGGAGACGTGACGCTGCGCTACGGCCTCACCCAGTCCCCGGAGCTGTGGACCTGGTTCCTCGCTTCGGTGAGCGGCGTGCCCCAGCGGAAGAACGTCTCCGTCCTCATGCTGGACATCGACGGAGTGACGGAGCGCCTGCGCTGGAACCTCAACGAGGCGTGGCCCACCGAGTGGAAGGCACATCCGCTGGACGCGCTGGGCCAGCAGATCGCCATCGACTCCCTCACACTCGTCTTCGAGTCCATCTCCCGTGGCTGAGCGCACTCCGACACGCGGCCGCGCCGCCTGGATTCGCGCCGTGGCCCGCCAGATGAAAGCCTGGGCCGACTCCGTGCTCGCCGACGAGGCGCTGTCCGGCCCCGACGCCACGCACGCGCCGACTTCCTCGAACACGGTGGCCGCGCCCTCGGAGGCGGCCTCCGCATCGACGCCGCCGGGACAACCCCAGGGCCCGGCGGGGGTGCCGGCCCGCCCACCGTCGGGACACCCGCGCGGCTCGACGGCCGCCGCGTCCCAGGCGCGGGACGTCTCGTCGCCCGGGGGAGGGCACCACGACGGTCCGCCCGAGCACTGGCTGCGTGACATCCAGGCGCGCCAGAAGGGGCCTCCCGAGGACTGGCTGGACCGGGTGAGGCAGGGCGCGCCAGGACTCCTGGAGCGCTCCATGCGCGAAGCGCCCGTGCCACCCGGCCCGGCGCGGGGAGCGGGCGTGGCTCGCACGGCGGTGCCGCCTTCCGTGAGGCCATTCCCTCCGGAGGCGCGTCCCCCGGGCCCTCCGGAGCCGGTGGCCACCCGAGCGGCGGGACTGCCTCGGGTGTCGTCGCTCGAGTTCCGCGATGCCTCCGCGTCCACGCGGTTCTCCCGGGCCCCTCGACCCGAGGAGCGGAAAGCCGCCCCGCTGCCCGAGCCGGAGCCGCGAGCGTCGCGAATCCCGGAGGACGTGTGGGGGCTCGGTCCGGAGACCTTCGCCGCGTTCCGGCCGCCCGCCCTCGCCTCCACTCCGGCGTCTCGCGCGAACGAAGGCGGAGCGCCGCCTCGCCCTTCCTGGAGTGCTTCGTCTTCCGGGAGCGCATCGAACCCGCTGGCGCCCATCTCCCGGTCTCCCTGGAGCGACCTGCCTCCGTTCTCGGACAGCCCCGCCGAGCTCCCACGCCTGCCCGGGCGGCGCGCCATCCCTCCCAGGTCTCCGGCCGAGCCCGAGGCACTGGAGCCCGAGAAGGCGCTCCCCACCTCCGGACTGCCGCGGGTGCGGCTGCTGTTCCTCGATGGAGACCCCGTCTCCTCACAGGTGTCCCGCGAGCCACCTCGCCACCGCGTCTCGCCCACGGATGACGGCGCCTGGGATGGTGCCCAGTCCCTCATGCGCTGGCGGCCGCACGAGGCGGAGGCGCCTCCCGCCCGGCCCGGGTTCCCCAGCCTGGAGGCCGCGCCATCCGCCGCCGAGAGCACGCCCGCGTCCTCCGCGCCCGGCACGTGGCCCGAGCTGCCGCCCGAACCCCGGGAGGAGCGTGACGACACGGTGGTGGAACTGCGCGAGTGGGAGCGGCAACGCCGGCTGGAACGTGAACAGCGAGGCGAGTGATGGAGCGCGTGGCCTTCCTCATCGAGCCTGGCGGTGAGCGCATCGGGTGCCTGCTCAACCCGGAGACGCTCGTCATGCGCCGGGTGGCGGGCCTGCACCCGAGGCGCGCGCTGGGAGGCTCGCTGCCCTGGGGCGGCCCGGGGGACGACCCGCTCCTCTTCACCGGCGGCGGGCGCACGGAGCTGACGCTGGACCTGCTCTTCGACGTGTCGCTCTCCGGCTCCACGCTCCAGACGGAGGACGTGAGGGACCTCACCGAGCCGCTGTGGCGGCTGGCGGAGAACGGCCTGCGCGAGGACGGCGCCATGCGGCCATCGCTGGCGCGCATGGTGTGGGGCAAGCGGGGGAACTACCTCGGCGTGGTGGCGGCCGTGGCCGAGCGCCTGGAGGACTTCACCTCCACCGGCGCGCCCCGCCGCTCGTGGCTGCGCATGCGCCTGCTGCGCGTGGAGGACGAGGTGGCCCCGCGCGAGCCTGTCGTCGAGCAGGAGCCGCCAGACCCGGAGGCCGTGGCCGCGGCCCTGTCGCCGGAGGACTACGAGGCGCACACGGTGCTCGGCGCGGGCGAGGACGCGGGCGCACCGTCGGGACAGCGGCTGGATGAGCTCGCGTACCAGCGCTACGGGGACCCTTCCCTGTGGAGGCTCATCGCCGCGCTCAACGGCGTGGCGGACCCCAACAACCTTCCCGCGGGGCAGGTGCTGAGACTGCCCACGCCCGAGGCGCTCCGGAGGGTGAGGTGAGCCGCCCGCGCGGACTGCCGGAGCTGCGCATCGAGGCCGGAGGCTCGCCCCTGCCGGTGGCGGACCTGCGCAGCCTCTCCGCCGTGCGCGTGAGGCGGTGGCTGGCCGTGCCCGCGCAGTGTGAGCTGACCTTCACCGACCCGCGCGGACCGCTCGCCGTGTCGGCGATTCCCCCGGGCACGGCCCTGCGCGTGGCGGCCGGCGCCGGCACGGAGGACCTCTTCTCGGGCGAGGTGACGGCCGTGGAGTACGTCCACGCCACGGGCGGCGCCCGCGAGGTGCGGGTGCGCGGCTATGACGTGCTCCACCGCCTGCGAAAGCGTCAGCCGGTGCGCGCGCACGTGCAGGTGACGCTGGAGGACCTGGCGCGCGAGCTGGCCTCGGGGCTGGGCCTCTCCGTCGACGCGGCGGCGCCCGGTCCGCTGTGGCGCCACCTCATCCAGCATGGCCAGTCCGACCTGGACTTCCTCGTGGAGCAGGCGGACCGCTGTGGCCTCTACCCGGTGCTGCACGGCGACACGCTGCGGCTGCTGACGCTGGAGGGCGAGGGCCCGCCGCTGCCGCTGCTGCTCGGCGAGTCGCTGCTGGAGGCCACGGTGGAGGTGAACGGCGACGCCGCCTGCCGCGAGGTGTCCGCGGAGGGCTGGGACGCGCAGCGCGCCGAACCTCACGTCGGCCATGCCGAGCGGCCCCGCGTGGGGCGCGGCGTGGACGCGGAGGTGGACCCGGGAAGCGTGGGTGGTGAGCCCCGGCGCTCGCTGGTGGACGAGGCCGCGGAAGGCATTCCGCACGTCGACGCCGCGGCCCAGGCGGAGCTGGATTACCGGAGCGCCCGCGAGGTGGTGCTCACCGCCGTGGCGGAAGGAGACGCGCGGCTGCGCCCCGGGGCTCGCGTGGACGTGCGCGGGGTGGCCGCCGCGGTGGCGGGCCAGTACGTGCTCACCGCCGTCACGCACCGGGTGGACGCGCGCCATGGCTTCATCACCGAGCTGTCCTCCGCGCCTCCGCCGCGTCGGCAGCGCACCCGGGCCTCGGCGGTGACGCTGGGCGTGGTGAGCCGCGTGGACGACCCGGACGGCAAGGGCCGCGTGCGCGCCACGCTGCCGGCCTACGGCGGCGTGGAGACGGACTGGATGCAGGTGCTCGCCGCGGGCGGCGGCGCCGGCAAGGGGCTGATGCTGCTGCCGGACGTGGGGGACACGGTGCTGCTCGCGCTCGGTGGAGAGGACCCGGCGCGCGGCGTGGTGGTGGGCGGCCTCTATGGCATGGGCGGTCCTCCGGACGCGGGCGTGGAGGGCGGCTCGGTGCGGCGCTACACGCTGCTGACGGCGGGCGGGCACACGCTGCGGCTGGACGACCAGTCGCGCACGCTGCGGTTGGAGGACAGCACGGGCAGCTACCTGGAGCTGTCGCCCGGCGGCGTGCGCCTGCACTCGAAGGGGGCGCTCGACCTCGAGGCGCCCGGGCAGGACGTGGTCATCCAAGGACGGTCCATCGACTTCCGGAGAGGCTGAATGCGCGTGCTGACCGTCGATGCGCTGGTCGTGTGTGCCCACGAGCTGGGCCGGGTGGGGCTCGTCCACTCGCAGTCCTTCGTGACGGTGGAGGGCCGGCCCGTGCTGGTGCGCGCGGACCCCGAGGGGCGTCCCATCGGCGGGTGCCCCAACATCGGCCCCACCATCAAGCCGTGCACGAGCACGCTGGCGGTGCAGCAGGGTTACTCCACGTGGGTGACGGTGGAGGGCAGGCCCGTGTGCCTGGACTCGCTGCGAGGGCTGACGGACGGCACTCCGCCGGGCACGGTGAAGTACAAGGTCAACGCCCCCGGGCAGACGCTGGTGACGGAGGCCGGATGAGCGCGCCCCGCTACCGCACCTGGCGCTTCGCGCACCCGGACTTCGAGAGGGCGGAGCGCTCGGGGCTGCGCCTCGCTCCCACCGGCCGGGTGGAGATGGTGGAGGAGCACGCCGCCATCCGCCAGGCGGTGCTGCTCTTGCTCACCACCACGCCCGGCGAGCGCGTCATGCGCCCCGACTATGGCTGCGAGCTGCACCGGCTCCTCTTCTCCAACAACGACGACACCACCGCGGGCCTCGCCATCCACTACGTGCGCCGCGCGCTGGAGCGCTGGGAGCCGCGCATCCAGGTGTTGCACCTGGACGCCACGCGCGCGCCCGAGGACCCGCACCGCCTGGACATCACGCTGGAGTACCGCGTGCGCGCCACCGGGCGCACCGAGCGGCTGGCCCATCCCTTCTCGCTCGCGGGAGGCCCGACATGACCTCGCTGCCGCCCCCGCGCCTGGATGACCGGACCTTCGCGCAGCTCGTGGAGCAGGCGCGCCAGCGCATCCAGGCCGCGTGCCCCGACTGGACGGACCTCTCCCCTCACGACCCGGGCATGGTGCTGGTGGAGGTGTTCGCCCATCTCACGGAGACGATGCTGTACCGGCTCAACCGGTTGCCGGAGAAGGCCTACGTGGAGTTCCTGCGCCTCTTGGGCGTGCGCCTCCAGCCGCCCGCCGCCGCGTCGGTGCGCCTGCGCTTCACGCTCGCGCGCCCGGCGGAGCGGCCGGTGGAGGTGCCTCGCAACACGCCCGTCACATTGGCGCGGGCCGGCGCGGGCGCGGAGCCCGTCGTCTTCCACACCGCGGACCCCGTGACGATTCCCGCCGGAGGCACCGGTGCGGAGGTGCTCGCCTACCACTGCGAGCAGGTGGACTCGGAGCTGGCGGGCACGGGCACCGGCCTGCCGGGGCTCACCGTGCAGGCGAAGCGGCCGCCCATCGTCGCGCCCACGGGCGACTCATTGGATTTGGTGGTGGGCGTCGAGGCGGCGCCCGGCGAGCTGGACGCGCGCGCGCCGGCCCGCAGACATGACGGCCGCACATACCGCGTGTGGCGCGAGGTGGACACCTTCTCCGCGCTCGGGCCGGATGAGCCGGCGTACCTCGTGGACCGGATGACGGGGCTCATCACCTTCGCTCCCTCCGCGCGGCTGGCGAGCGAGGCCGGTGAGCTGGGCGAGGCGCGCGCGCTGGCGGCGGTGCCGGGAGCGGGGCGTGAAATCCGCCTCTGGTACCGGCGCGGCGGAGGCGCCTCGGGCAACGTGGGCGCGGGCACGCTGGAGCTGCTCAAGGTGCCCATTCCGGGCCTCAAGGTGACGAACCCGGCTCCCGCCACGGGCGGCCGGCCCGCGGAGTCGCTGGACAACGCGCTGTTGCGCGGGCCGCAGGAGCTGCACTCGCTGCGGCGGGCGGTGACGGCGGGGGACTTCGAGTTGCTGGCGCTGCGCAGCTCCGGAGCGGTGGCGCGCGCGAAGGCCGTCACATTGGCGCAATTGTGGGCCCACGCGCCCGCGGGCACGGTGGAGGTGCTGCTGGTGCCGCACCTGCCGCCGGACGTGCAGGGCACCGCGGGCGAGGGCATCACCGAGGCCACCCTGCGCGTGCACGAGACGGAAGAAGCACGCGCCCGCATCCATGCCGAGCTCGACGTGCGGCGGCCGCTGGGCACCATGTGTCACGTGGAGTGGGCGCGCTACAAGACGGTGCGCGTGCAGGCGCGCGTGGTGGCGCATCGCGAGGAGGACACCGCGGCCCTGCGCACGCGGCTCGTCGAGCGGCTCCACCGCACCCTCACGCCGCTGCCGTCGCCGCTGCAGCCGGAGGGCTGGCGCTTCGGACAGGCGCTTCGGGCCTCGCACGTGTACGACGCGCTGCTGGCCGAGCCGGGCGTCAGCTACCTGGACCGGGTGCGCCTCATGGTGGACGAGGTGCCACGCGAGGTGCGCACGCTGGCCGCGGACACCTTCCAGCCCGGCACCTTCTACGCGGGCGGAGGAGAGACGCTGTTCCGCACGGTGAACGACGCGGACGGCTGGGAGAAGGCGGGCCTGTTCCCCGGCGAGGACGTGGACGCGGTGGAGGCGCATCCACACCGCGCGGGCTACGTGGCGGTGGCGGCGCGGCTGGCGAGCGACACGAAGCGCTCGCGCATCCACATCTCCTTCGACTGCGGCGAGACGTGGGAGCCGTACACGCACACGCTGGACGCGGTGGAGGACCTCGCGTGGGCGGAGCGCGAAGGGGTGCCGGTGCTGCTCTTGGCCACGCGGGTGGGCCTCTTCGAATTGGTGGCCCGTCCCGGTGCCACGCCGATTCAGGTGCTGGTGGACCCGGCGAACCAGGACCTGGGCTTCTTCGCGGTGGCGGCCACCACGGACGTGCGCGGTGCGGTCAACGTGGCGGTGGCGGCCATGGGCACGCGCGGCGTCTTCCTCTCGGCGGGTGGCGGGCGCAGCGGCACCTTCCGTCCCATCGGCCCGCGTGGCGCGGACGTGCGGGTGCTGGAGGTGCAGCGGGACGGGCCGCGCTCGTTCCTCTGGGCGGGGCTGGCGGCGGCCAGCGGCGCGGACCCGGGTAAGGGCTGCCTGTGCTGGGAGTTGATGGGCAGCGCGGACCCGCCGGACGGGTGGCGGCCCTTCGACAAGAACTGGGATGGCGGGAGCTGCCTCGCGCTGGCCTTCAGTGGCTCCACCGTGTACGCGGGCAGCCACCGCGTGGGCGTGCTGTGGCTGGACGCGAGCCGCCCGGGCGTGGCGTGGCGCAAGCCCGAGGTGGGCAGCGGCCTGCCCCTGCGCGAGGCGGAGCGCCTCTTCCAGCCCGTGTACGCGCTGGCCGCGTCGCCCCGGGGCGCGCCGCTACTGGCCGGTGGTCCGGACGGCGTCTTCCGCCGGCCCGCGGACAGCGAGCGCTACGAGCCGGTGTCCACGCGCGAGTTCACGGAGAAGGTGACGCTGCCGCCCACGTGGCTCTTGTGCTCGGGCGCCCACTCGCTGGAGGTGGTGACGGACCATGCGGAGCCCTGACATCCAGCGCCTGCTGCCCGGCGTCTTCCAGCGCACCGTGCAGCCCGCGTCGCCCCTGGCCGCGCTGCTGGAGGTGATGGAGGTGCTGCACGCGCCCAGCGAGGCGGTGCTCTCGCGGCTGGAGGCGCACTTCGACCCGCGCCGGGCACCGGAGCGCTTCGTGCCCTTCCTCGCGCGCTGGGTGGGCATGGACCTGCCGGTGACGACGGGGCTGGGGCGCCTGCGCGAGCTGGTGGCCGCGGCCGTGGAGATTTCCCGCTGGCGGGGCACGGCGCGCGGACTGCGCCTGTTCCTGACGACGGCCACGGGCCGCACGGACTTCGAGGTGGACGAAGTGGTGCCGGACCCTGACGGGAGGCCCCGTCCCTTCCACATCCGGGTGCGTGCGCCCGGGGCGGTGGTGGCCCATCGGCTGCTGTTGGAGCGCATCATCGAGCGGGAGAAGCCCGCCTACGTCACCTACGAGCTGCGCTTCGAGCAGCCGGCCCAGGGAGCAGGCTGATGCCACGCGCCTTCGACATCACCGCGGTGACGGACTCCATCCGCCTGGATGCCGTGGGGAAGGGGGAGGTGGCCTTCACGGTGTCCAACGCGCTGCGCGCCCCCGTGCGCGCCCGGGCCTCGGTGGTGCCGGGGGCCGGCGCGAAGGCGGAGTGGTTCAGCATGGGTGGGCTCGCGGAGCGGGACTTCCCTCCGGACGGCACGCACCACCTCACGGTGCGGGTGCACGTGCCGCCGGGCACGCCGCCGGGGCGCCTCACGTTCCACCTGCTGGTGGTGGACGTGGAGAACCCGGACGAGCACTACGCGGAGGGGCCCTCCACGGGCTTCGAGGTGCTGGCCGCGCCGCCGCCGAAGAAGCCGTTTCCGTGGCTCCTGGTGGCGCTGGCGGCGGGCATCGCGCTCATCGTGGGGACGGTGATTGCCATCATGGCTTCGCGAGATGGGGATGAGGCGCCGAAGCTGGGGCAGCCCTGTCCGGAGGGGGCGTGCGACCGGGGGCTGGCGTGCACGGGAGTGGACGGGGGCGTGTGCCTGGTGGCGCAGGGTCAGTCCTGCGACGGGGGCGCCGAGTGCCTCACGGGCTTCTGTGACAGGCAGGGCCGGTGCGAGCTGGCGCTGGGGCAGACGTGTGCGAGTGACGCGAACTGCCCGGGGCCGCTGAAGTGCACGCCGGTGCTCGGCTCGCGGTTGTGCCTGCTCGCGCCCGGGGAGGCATGTGAGAGCGACCGCGACTGCTCGAGCTTCTTCTGCACGGGGGACAAGCGGTGCAATCGGGATGATGGGCGCTGCGAGGACAACGAGCAGTGCCGCGAGCCCTCGCGGTGTGGACCGACGAAGCTGTGCCAGCTGCCGGATGGAGAGCGGTGCACGGGGAACGAGGTGTGCCTCTCGGGCTTCTGCTCGACGACGTGTCAGCAGGCACCGGTGACGTCCGTGTGCGCGGCCCTCTGCCCGCCGTTCAGCGCCTGCATCGGCGGACGGTGCATCCCGGTGCGGGATACGCGCATCAACCAGGACGTGCTGATGGGGTCTTCCCGGACGTTGCAGGGCATCCAGCAGCTCCAGAAGGAGCAGCAGGCTCCCCCACCTTGACCGCGCCATGCCCGAGCTGAAGCCCATCCACGCGGTGCTCATCCTCGCGATTGTGGCGATTGTGGCGCTCTATGTACTGGGCGTCGGGTTCGGCGCGACGAGCGAGTCGCCGCGAAGGACGAAGCCGTCGGAGCATGCGCAGAAGCTGCGGGAGCGCTTCCTGAAGCCGCGCGCGGTGACGGTGGAGGAGCTGGACGTGGGGAAGGGCTGCACCCTCACGAAGGGCATCCTCAGCCTGCGCGGCGGCGCGGCGTGCGAGGTCGACGTGAAGGCGGCGGAGGCGAAGGTGCGCTCGCTGTCACTGGAGCGCATCCCCGAGGTGGCCGGGCCGGTGACGGTAGAGGTGACACCGCGAGGAAAGCCCTCGGTGCCGGCGACGTTCGACCCGCTGAAGGAGTCGAAGCAGCTGGACGTCCTGGAGGAGGGCGCCGGTTTGAAGGTGACGTGCGAGGCACCGCCCCTGGTGACGCCCGGCTGCGCGCTGCGCCTGCTTCCGCCATGAGTGCCTCACCCCACGGAGTCAGGCATCGCGCATCGCTCGTTCGAGCAGAGCCTGTGTGCCGAGCCGGCTTGCCCACTCCCGGAGGTATCCTTCATCCAGGGTGCCGGCAGCGAGACGAAGAATCTGCACGACGTCGCGCCACTGAGTGGTGGAAACCTCACCGCCTTCCCGGAACCACAGTAGCTTGCGGAGCACCGAGTCCTCGGGGCTCTTGATGTAGAGCCCACGCCCTGCAGACGTCAGCACTACGCGCCGTCGGCGCGAGAACTCACTGTGGTCGAAGGCGCCCGAGCGCAACATGAAGAGGTCGACCTTCGTGACCGTGGGCTGGTGAAAGATGTTCCAGGAGCTCCGACGCGCGGCGGACTCTCGCAGGGATTCGACGTCGACCTCGAAGTCACTGCCCAGCGCCTGAGCCAGTGGTTCAACCTGCGCTGGTTTCAGGTCCACCACGAAGTCGATGTCGTTGGTCGCGCGTGGCTCACCTTGAAGGGAGCTGGCGAGGCTGCCTCCCAGGAAGTAGCCCACCTGGGCCTGCTCGAAAGCCTCCGCGCATTGAAGCGCGACAAGGAGGACGGCGGGCTCGTTCATGACTGGATCGCGGGGTGGGCACCGAAGAGACGGAGGGCCACCTGCCGGCCATAGATGCGCTCGGTCAGTCGCACTCGCACCTCGGTCTCATCAGCATGAGGAAATCGCTGTCGGATGCCAGCCTCGGCCATCCATCGAACCGCCTGAGTCAGATCCGCCGCCTTGCGGAACCGTTCCGCCGGAGACAGGCCTCGGAGCAGCTCGAAGTACCGCTCACGCTGTCGGGGGTCGGTGTCCTGGTCCATGGGAGGAATATAGCCCCTGCCCTGGAGGCGTGCCGCTCGCTGGCATTGTCGGCGCGGACTGTTCGTGATCCCCGTGTGCCTACGGCTCCGGAGGCAGCAGTGCGTAGGCGATGTCCACCACGTGCCGGAACTGCTCCTCGGGCATCTTCAGGTGCGCTGCGGCGGGCGACAGCTCTCCCGGCGCGAAGGCGCGCATGGCCCGGGGCGTGAACCAGTTGAACAGCGTGACGACGCCCCGCACCAGGGCGGAGCGGGTGAAGACGGCCGTGGGCGGGATGGCGTAGCCCTTCGGCACCTGGTCGAGCGCCTGCTGGCGCTGCATCGCGTTCGGTCCGGGGCCCTCGGCAATCACCAACTGCGCGGTGCCGATGTGCTGGTTCGCGGAGATGAGGTCGCAGTACCGCGCCCACTCCTCCTGCGCTGGCGGCTGCGAGTTGTGCACGACGACCAGCACGGTCCCCACCATCGCCACGCTCAGCGTGCGTCCCTTGAAGACACCCTGTACATCCGGTGAGTCGAGCTTCGCCTGTCCCGCCGAGGAAGAGCCCATTCCTGGAGCCGCGGTCATGTCCGGAATGCTCACCCGAAGCCCCAGCATGTGCAACCCGCCACGTGCCGGGTGCACACCTGACTCGGGTGGGAGCGCTCCCGCGTGAGTCGGGAGCGCCCCAGTCATGAACGGTGATTCACTCTTCCACTACTGGCAGGTGATGCCGGGCAGCCCCCGGTACGCGCCCTGCGCGGTCCACCGCGTGTACGGCGTACCGCAGGAGCCCGCATACGGGTCGTCCGTGCCATAGCCCGGAACCCAGTACTCGAAGTGCAGGTGAGGCCCCGTCGAGGCCCCGGACGAGCCCACGCGCGCAATCCAGTTCCCGCAGGCGAGCGTCGTGCCTCGCGCGAACTGCTGCGTATACGCCTTCAGGTGCCAGTACCAGGTCTGGGTGTTATCCGGGTGCCGCATGATGATGTAGTTGGCCGTGTAGAGGCCGCAGGCGGCGTACGGGTTGGACTGGTTCCAGTAGTTGCACCGGTCGTAGTACCCATCCACCGCCGCCTCGACGTAGCCCCGGGCGGCGTTCATCGCCCAGACGCCGTAGTCCATCTTGCTGAACCCGCCGACCAGCGCGTAGTCCGTGCCCGTGTGGCCGCTGTAGCGCACGCCGCCGCAGGCGTAGTCCCTGCCGCCGTAGTCCTTGTACGCGCTGACCACGCAGCCGCCGTTGCCGCACTGGTCCGCCAGCTGTGACGCGGGGAAGCGGAACATCGTCTGCGCCGAGGACACCGCCGGCAGCGCCAGCAGCGCGAGGGCCAGCGTCACCGTGAGCTGCTTCATCATCGCGCGCATCACTGCTCACCCCCGAGGTCCGGAGCCGCCGCACCCGTCCGCACGTTCAGCTTCCAGAACTCGCCGCCGCCCGCGTTGTAGCGGAGCACGTCGTCGCTCACCCACTCCATGTGGTGGCTGGAGACGGGCGGGGGAACGAACTCCTTCGGCGGGCCGCCGAACAGCATCCAGTTCTCCAGGCCCACGTTGGTGAGCTGCTTCGGCGTCGCGCCGTCCACGTCCGTCACGTAGAACGAGGCCACCGAGGTGCGGCCGGACACGAACACCACCGTCCGCCCATCCGGCGAGATGCTGGGCGTCGCGTCCACGCCCGGGCCGTCCGCCAGCACCTTCACGCGGCCGTTCATGTCGATGATGCCCACCGACGTCTCGTGCTTGTGGGCGCCCGACATCTGCAGCGTCGCCACCAGCGCGTCACCCTTGGCCGTGGGGAACAGGTCTCCACCCACGCCCTGCGCCAGGAGCCGCTCCCGGCCGTTGGCCTCGCGCACGCGCAGGTTGCCCGCGCCGTCCAGCAGCGCCACGTCCCGCCCCACCGTGCGCGCCTCGCGGTACTTGAACTCGCGGTCCACCACGCGCACCGCGCCCGTCGCCTCGTCGTACTGGACGATGGCCAGCAGCGGCACGTCGTCCGTGCCCAACGCCTGCTCCGGAATCTCCGCGACGACGCCCGCCAGCATTCCCCGGCCCTGGCCGAAGAGGTGGACGAACCGGGCCTTGGGCCCGAACTCCTTCGCGACGGCCGGCACGAGGTGCTCACGCGCCTTCGTCACGCGCCGCAGGTCCGCCGGATTCATCCGGTCCGCCGCCAGGGCCTGGGTGGCCGCCAGCGCGGTGATGCACAGGAATAGCTTTCTCATCTCGCTCCAATGGGAAGGGGAAACCATTGCGGGGGATTTGTTACGAGATGGTTTTCTCGTTCCGTGCGAGCGAGTTGCTTGGAAAGTGAGAGTTCCTGAATGGAGGAAGATTGAAGAGGTGCTGTGGCGCCGGCGCTGAAGGCCGGTGCGGCGGGGCATGGGCCCGGGAGCGCGCATGCCCCGCCACGAGCGGCGGGGACTACTGCCGCAGGACGCGCTTCAAATCGAAGGGCGCGTCGCTCTCGCTCATCGTGAAGTAGGCCGAGCCATCCGCCGCGTATTCGATGGCCTCACCCTGTCCCTCGACGGTGTCCGTCAGCACGACGGGCGCGGCCGCGAAGGCCGCCTCGAAGCCGCTGCCCGCGGGCGCGCGGAACTCGTAGACGCGCCGGTAGGTGCGGAGGAGGAAGCGGTTGTCGCACGGGTGGATGGCCGCCGCCGTCGTATACGAGAAGTTCACGTCGCTGGCGGACGTCGGCAGCTGGAGGTCGGACACGAAGGTGAGCGTGATCATCGTGCCCGGCGCCGGCAGCGGCTTGGGGAACCTGTAGACCTTGCTCAGGCCGGTGCCCGACTTGGTGATGACGTAGATGTCGCCCGTCGTCGGGTGCACCATGAGGGCCTCCGCGTCCTTGGGCGAGTCCGGGTACTGGAAGGGGAACTTCTCCGCCGTCAGGCTGCCGCTCGTCTGGCCCGCGCCGATGTTGGGCTCGGGAATCCGGTAGACGGCGAAGGTGGAGGGCGGCGTGGGGAAGTTGGCGCTATTGCGGCCGATGTCCCCCATGTAGATGCAGGAGCCCGTGGGGCACGGGCCGGTGGCGACGTCCTCCCAGTCCGCGGGCGTCACGTTGGCCACGTTGAAGACGCCCAGCGTCTGCAACTGGTTGGTGCCGGCGGTGACGTTGGGGCTGATGGCGACGATGGCGGTGGTGTCCTCGTTGTGCACGTAGATGGCGCCCGGAGTGACACGGCTCGCCGCCAGGCCCGAGGGCTCCACGATTTCAGGGGCCGCCACCACGCCCAGGTTGGTGTACGTGCTGGCGTAGGTGTTCCCCACGGCGCAGTTGGCGCCGCCCGCCGGCCGGAGCGCGACGACCTGCGCGATGTTCGTGTTCGCGTACGGCGAGCTGCCGTTGAACGCGGGCTGCAGGCCCGAGGTCGTCAGCGGCTTGTACGCCGCGTCGTAGATGATGCCCGTGGAACTCGAGACGAGGCACGTGTCGAACGGCTCGGTGAAGCCCGACGGCGGGACGATGGGGCTCGCGGGGCACGCCGAGCCCGTCCAGATTTGCGAGCCGAACCACACGGCCATGCCGTTGGTGGCGGTGGTGGTGATGGGGGGCGTGTCGAAGGTCGCGACGAGCCCGTTCTTCTGCCCGCTGTGCGTGTCGATGGGGTTGACCGTGTCGACCCCGGAGAACGCCGAGAGGCTCCCCGCCATGTAGCTGGCGAGGTCCAGGGTGAAGGCGTAGCTCGCGGGCTCGCTGGAGCCGGCGACCTTGTAGAACACCCAGGCCTTGATTTGAGACGCGCTCTGGTCCGAGCGCAGCAGCTTCCAGCCCGCCGGGGCCGTCAGGACGGCGGCGACGTTGTTCCGGTTGACGATGCGCGCGAGCAGCACGTCACCCGCCACCGTGCCCGCCGGCTTGTTGAGGGTGAGCGAGGTGAGGCTGGCGCCGCCGGCCGTGCTGCTGCTCCGATAGCCAATCGTCGTCAGTTCCTGCTCCGTGACGCCGGCCTCGTCGGGCATGGGCGTCTCGGCGTCCATGGGACCGCACCCCATCAGGGCGAAGAGCGAGAGCGCACAAGCAAGTCGTGAGGGGGACCGCATGTAGACCTTCAATGTCATTACAATCTCCGGGGGGCTGCCTCGCGAACACGCGAGGCATTGGAGACACTGTTACCCCAGCCGTCTGTCTTTCCGTATACGGAGGCTGGCCGGTGTGGCTCGCCGGCCACGGCCCGGGGGTTGCAGTAGCCGCCCGCACACCATGGATTGTGTCCCCTCGGCCGCACCTGCTCCCATCATCCGACGAGCGGAGGGCCGCGACAGCGCCGCGCTCACCGCGCTCTACCAGTCGCTCGTGCCGGACAACCCGCGCATCCGCGTCCTGCCCGAGCGGGTGGAGCGGCTGCGCGCGGACCCGGCGAGCGTGCTCCTCGTGGCGGCGGTGGACGGCGAGGCGCGAGGCACGGTGTTCGTCACGCTCTGCGCGGACGTGATGTACGGCGAGCGGCCGTACGCCGTGCTGGAGAACTTCGTGGTCGCCCCATCGGCGCGAGGCCAGGGGCTGGGGAGCCGCCTGCTGGAGCACGCCGAGGCGCTATGCCGTGAGCACGCGTGCACCAAGATGATGCTGCTGAGCGCCATGCACCGCGCGGATGCGCACCGGCTCTTCGAGCGGCGGGGCTTTCGCGGCGACCTGAGCCGCGGCTTCAAGAAGTACCTCGGGAAGGGATGAGTCCTGGCGCCAGCCGCTCATTACCACTCCCAAGCCCTCGCGCTCGTGTCGGGCCCCTCTCTTCCCCCATGGCTGGAACGAAGTGCACGAAGCCAGAGGACCCGTCAGGTCCTCATCGGGCGCGGCCCCCACCCTCC
>NZ_JABBJJ010000183.1 GCF_012933655.1 Pyxidicoccus fallax
CTCGCTGGAGGAATCATTCCTCCACGGCGACCCTTCTACCGGAGGGGGCTGACATGCCAGGGAGGATGGGGCCCACGCCCGGTGAGGACCTGGTGGGTCCTCCAGCTGCGTGCACTTCGTTCCAGCCGTAGGTGGCCGAGGCAGGGGCCTGACACACGCGCGGGGCCAGGAGCCACGGGAGGACATCTGGAGTCCCGGCTCGTGCGCCCTCGATGCAGTCATGGGAGGAGAGCATCGGATGTCCCGGCTCGTACTCGCTGGAGGCAGTCTTGGGAGGGCATCGGGTGTCCCCGGTCCGTGCGCTCCCTCGATGCGTGGGCGGGACAGGGCTGTCCTGAAGAAGGCGGCACCGGAAGCGGCACCTCCACCTCCGGCGCCCTGCGCTGGAGTTTCCGCGGGGGCGCCAGGTGGAGCTTCACGTCCACGCGCTCTCCATCCCGTCCGCTTCGACGAATCCGGAGCGCGGAAGTGCACGCCGCGGAGAGAAGGGGCGGCGCTGGAAGGACGATTGTGTAACGTGGCTACCCCGTGGAGACGACAGCACCTCTCGGATTTCCCTGACGCAGGTTGGCGAGCCCCTCATGTCGGAATCAGCAACGGGAGCGAGAGCGGACGAACAACCGCGACAGGCCGAGGTTTCCCAGGCTCGTGCGTGGTGGCGATGGCCCCGCTCGTGGGTCCTGGCCCTGGGGCTCGGCGTGCTGGTGTCACTGCCCTCGCTGACCGTGGGGCTGCTGCTCGATGACCTGCTCCACCGGCTCATCCTCTCCGGGCAGCTCCGCGAGTTCGGCGACTGGGGACCGCTGACGCTCTATGAGTTCGTGGGCACGGAGGGCACGCCACCGTCGGGGCTCCGCGAGTCGGGACTCCTACCGTGGTGGACCTCGGACGGGCTGTCCGTGCGCTTCTTCCGGCCGCTGACGAGCGCCCTGCTCACCCTGGATACCTGGCTGTTCGGTCAGGCGCCCTTCCCCGCCCACCTCCACAGCCTGGCGTGGTTCCTGGGCATGGTGACCGTGGTCGGATGGCTGCACCGGCGCCTGCTCCCCGCGCCGCAGGCGGGCGTGGCCACCGTGGCGTACGCCGTCGCCGCGGCGCACCTGATGCCCGTGGCGTGGATCGCCGCGCGGCACCCGCTCATCTCCGGCTCGCTGGGGCTGCTCGCCCTCGCGTCCTGGCTTCGCGCCCGCGAGGACGGCTGGAGGCCCGGCCGTGTCCTGGCCGTGCTGCTGATGGCCGTGGCGCTGCTCAGCGGTGAGCCGGCGCTGGGCGCGGTGGCGCTGCTTGGCGCGTATGAGCTGTTCGGCCGCCGGGAGGGCTTCCGCCGCGCGGTCCTCGCGCTGGTGCCCTTCGTCGTGCTCGTGGGGGCGTACCTCGCCTTCTATGCGTCCCGGCGCTACGGCGCGCGGGGCAGCGCCGCGTACCTGGACCCCGCCTCCGAGCCGGTGGCGTTCCTCGGCACCGTGGCCGAGCGCATCCTCATCCTCCTCGGCGAGCTGGTGGCGGGGACGCCCTCGGATGCCGCCTCGGCCGTTCCGCCCCTGCATCCGGCCTTCGCCGCGTGGGGAGCGCTCGTCACCGTCGCGGCCCTGCTGCTGCTGCGCTCCGTCTGGAGCCGGCTCTCGGAGCAGGAGCGGCGCACGCTGCGCTGGTTGCTGCCCGGGGGGCTGGCGGCGGCCCTTCCAGGAGCCATCGGCGTCATCGGTGGCCGGGTGTTGATGGTGCCGCTGCTGGCGGGCGGCGCCCTGGGGGCGGTGCTCATGGTCCGAGGCTGGGAGGCCGCCCGAGAGCCGGGCCGGGCGCGCCTCGCGCGAGGCCTGCTGAAGGTCGCGGTCGTCGGGCTCGTGCTCGGGCAGTTCGTCGTCGGGCCGCTGTTCCGGATGACGGCGGGCTTCGGGCTGGGGCAGATCGCGGACGCGCAGTGGCGCATCGCCCGCGAGGCGCCCCCCTGTGAAGGCACCCTCGTCATGGTGGCGGCGGCCGACCCCAGCGTCGCCACCTACGCTCCCGCCGCCATGCTGCTCCAGGGCCGCGCACCGCGCCGGTTCCTGCTGCTCAGCGCCGCGCCCCACGACCACTCCCTGGAGCGCACGTCGGCCACGGGCCTGGACCTCGTGGTGCGGACGGACACGCGCAAGCTCGGCTTCTGGGAACAGATGTACCGGGACGTGCCACCGGCTCCCGGGGCCGAGGTGCGGATGGAGGGCCTGCACGTCACCGTCCTCGACTCCAACGAGGTCGGCCCCATGCGCATGCACTTCGAGTTCGACCGCCCGCTGGAGTCCCCCGACCTGTGCTTCGTCACGTGGCGCGACGGTGCCCTGCATCCCCTGGCCCTACCGCCCCCAGGACAGGGCGTGCCGGTGCCGCACAGCCCGGGCCCCATGAGGCTGTGAGCGGGCGCCGTCCTACCCCGCCGCGCCGGGAGTCCGCGCGGCCGGCTCGTCCGCGAGCACCTCCGGCGGTCGCCACATGAACCACTGGGGCGGCCCGCCGTCGAAGCACGGCTCCTCCAATTGCACCTGGAAGCCAAAGCCCAGGTACCAGTCGCGATTGGAGCCCTTCGCCGTCTCCAGGAAGCACGGGTCGCCCTTCTCCGCGGCCAACGCCAGCCCCTGCTTCATCAGCCGGACGCCGAGCCCCTTCCCCTGATACGCGGGGTCGACGGCGATGGTGGCGAGGTACCAGTGCGGCGGCGAATGCGGGTGGGAGCGCTCGAGCCGCGCGAGGGCCTGCAGGGCCAGCCGGGCCCGCGAGGGATAGTGGCGGAGGCCCGCCCACACCGTGGGCAGGAACCGCGCCTGACGGCCGAGCGACTGGGGAAAGGCCCCGGGCCGGAGCCAGGCCGCGACGCCGGCCAGCTTTCCATCATCCACGGCGGCGTGGACCGTGCCGTGCTCCAGGCAGTCGATGACGGTCGCGCTGTAGAAGCGCGAGGACACCTTCGCGCGCCGGGAGGACTCGCCGGGGAACAGCTCCGCGAGGAACGGGTAGTCGTCGAACGCGCGGGCGCACATGGGGCCCACCTGGTCGAGCAGTCCTCGGTCCAGCTCCTGGAAGGTCACGGTCATGGCGGAGCGCGACGATAGCACTCCCCGCGTGAGCGCCCTCGGACCGGAGGCGTGGTGAAGTCGGTGGAGGTCGCGCGCGGCTCGGAGTATTGAGCCGGGCCATGGCCCTTCATGTCGTGAAGCGTCTCGCGCGGGACTGGTTCCTGGTGGGAATGGTCGCCGCCGTCGTGCTCGCGGCGCTCTTTCCCGATATCGGCCGAACAGGCGGGCCGATGCACGCGGACGTTGTCGCCAACGTGGGCATCTTCCTGGTGTTCCTCCTGTACGGTCTGGGGCTGCCGCTGGCGAACCTGAAGGCCGGCATCATGAAGTGGCGGCTGCACGTGGTGGTGCAGGCGTTCACCTTCGTCGTCTTCCCCCTGCTGTGGCTGCTGCTCGACGCGGCGGTGGGCCGGTGGCTCCCGGCCGACCTGACCCTGGGCTTCCTGTACCTGTGCGCGGTGCCATCCACCATCTCCTCCTCGGTGGCGATGACGGGGCTGGCGCGTGGCAACGTGGCGGCGGCCATCTTCAACGCGAGCCTGTCGAGCCTGCTCGGCGTCGTGCTCACGCCGCTCATCGTCAGCCTGCTGGCGACGACGACGGGGCAGTCGCTCTCGCTGGGGGACGCCATCCTCAAGCTGGCGGGGCTGCTGCTGCTGCCGCTGGTCATCGGCCAGCTGCTCCGGCCGGTGCTGGGGGGCTGGTTCGCGCGCTACCGGCGCTACACGAGCATGTTCGACCGGGTGTTCATCCTGGTGCTGGTCTACGCGTCGTTCTGTGACTCGGTGGAGTCGGGGCTGTTCACGAACTATGGCGGCGGCATCCTGGCGGTGACGCTCGGGGGCGCGGCGCTCTTCCTGGCGCTGGTGCTGACGCTGAGCACGACGGTGACGCGCTCGCTGGGGTTCGTGAAGGAGGACGAGATTGCCGCCGTGTTCTGCGGCTCCAAGAAGACGCTGGCCTCCGGCGTGCCGATGGCGCGGCTCATCTTCGGCGCGCATCCGGGGCTGGGGCTCATCGTCCTGCCGCTCATGTTCTACCACCAGCTCCAACTGCTCGTGTGCTCGGTGCTGGCCGAGCGCTACGCCAGCCGCGAGGCGGCTCCCGCGGCGCAGGAGTGAGTGTCAGCCGGGCCGCGGCATCGTCGCGGGGCAACGGGCGAGCGCGGGCGGGTGAATTCTCACTGGCAGTCCGGCACCTGCTGTCTCCCCGCGGGTTCTTTCGAGGCCGAGCCGGCAGTCCCGCGTGAGCCTACGACAGCTGGCATGAAGACTGCTCTGGGTGCTCCGAAGCATGCGGTCGCATCTCGCACCGCGGCGCTCGTACCTGGAGATTTCGTCATGAAGAAGCTCGTCGTGGCTCTGGTCCTCGTCGTGACCCCTGCTTTCGCGGGTCAGGCCAGTCCTGCCGCCGCGGAGTCCAAGACCGCTCCCGCGCAGGGCAGTGCCGACTCCCAGATGAAGAAGGCTTCGAACGCGGAGCAGGGAGCGGAAGCGGGGCCGGGGGGCGAGGGAGGAAAGGGCAAGGGGAAAGGCAAGGGCAAGGGCAAGGGCAAGGGGAAAGGCAAGGGCGGGGAAGAAGGGGCGGAATAGCGCCGGTCGTTGATCCACGGCGCTGTGTGGCGGACACGTCATTGACACGTCAGCCACGTGTCAGCGCGCCACATCCACCTTCCCCCGACGTCGTCGACTCCTCCCCCCCATGTCTTCATCATCGAATGCATCTTCTTCCACCCGTGGTCGCTGGACCGACGAGGTGCTCGAACCCTTCCGCGCCATGGGCGAGCCCCTGGCGGATGCGGTCATCCAGCAGGTCTTCGCCAACAACGAGGTGGAGACCGTCAACCGCATGATGCGGAGCCTCCACTCGAACGTGCACCTGGTGCCCGCGGAGCTGCCGGACGCGCTGGAGGACTACCTCAACCAGACGGACGACTGGCCCGAGTGGGCCGACCCGGAGAAGGTCGTTCTGGGCCAGCGGCTCTTCGCGCGCTACGGCATGCAGATGACCCTGGCCTACTTCACCTGGTCCCTGCCCTCCTGCTACGGGTGGGCCAAGGCGGCCAAGGTGCTGACCTGGACGGGCGGCATCGACAAGAACGTGCACCGCCGCATCCTCGAGACGGCGCAGTTCGTCCTCGACGTGATGGCCGAGGGCGGCCTCGGGCCCAAGGGGTTCGGGGTGCGCACGGCGCAGAAGATCCGCCTGCTGCACGCCACCATCCGCTACCACGTGGGGAGGGACCCCAAGTGGCGGGCATCCGAGTGGGGCACCCCGGCCAACCAGGAGGACCACGTCGCGACGCTCCTGACGCTGGCCCTGGTTCCCCGGGTGTTGACGAAGCTCGGGCTCGACTTCACCCGGGAGGAGGAGGACGCGTACTTCCACTGCTGGAGGGTGATTGGACACTTCCTGGGCATCCACGCCGACCTGCTGCCGCGCGACCTGGAAGATGCCGAGCACCTCTGGGAGGCCATCCAGCAGCGTCAGGTGAGGCCCTCGGAGGATGGCGTCGCGCTGAACAAGGCGCTCGTCGAGTTCCTGAAGTCGCGCATCCCCGGCACGATGATGGACGGCGTCGTGGTGGCGACGATGCGCGAGCTGTGCAGCGAGGCGGTGGCTGACGCCGTGGGGCTCGAGAAGACGGACTGGACCCGCCACCTGATGGGCCCGATGCGGTGGATGTTCTCCCTGTCCGACGAGGTGCAGGACCAGTCGGGGTTCGCGGCGAAGATCTCCGCCTCCCTGTCGCGCAAGTTGCTGGAGGGGCTGCACTCCTCCGAGACGGGCGGCGGCCGGGTGACGTTCCGCATCCCCCAGTCGCTCCAGGACTCGTGGAACCTCGCGACCACCGAGGAGAAGAAGGCCGGCTGAGCTGACCGGTCAGCGTCGGCCTCCGCCCACCCCCTCAGGGGCGAGGGCCGTACACCGGCAATGCCGCGCCCGCCTCGTAGGCCCCGAGGTCGGGTGCTCCGCCACTGAAACCGTCGGTAATGCCTGGAATGACCTGGCCCGCATTCTCCGCGGCCGAGCCCGCGCGGAGGCGCAGGTCCGGCGCCGCGTACCTCGTCATGGGCGCGGCCGGATAGGCCAGCGTCGCCGCGAAGACCCCGAGGTCCACCTGCACCGCGTGCTGCTCCGTGGTGTTGGCGCGCAGCGAGCCGAGGCTGTTGAAGCTGGCGCCCCCCCAGGTGCCGGTGAAGGTGCCAGTGGTGGAGCCCAGCCCGTCATGGTCCATGCTGGAGCCGGAGGTGACCAGGTCGGCGAGCGCCAGCACGCGCCCCGAGCCGCTGCTGTAACCATTGAAGCTCGCGCCCGGGCCTCCGATGAACAGGTTGTTGCGGGTGTACAGGCGTCCTACCGGCCGGCCCGCGTAGATGCCGAGCGCGTCACCGTTCTTCACCACGGTGTTGTGCAGCAGCACGTCCCCCGAGCTGCCCCGGTAGAGTTTGAAGGCCAGGTGGACCGCGTTGTAGACGGCGTTCCGCACGAAGTACGTCGGCCCACCCAGGCCCGGCTGTGACGACAGCGCGATGAAGTTGTTGCTCAGCCGGTTGCGCAGGATGCGGCAGTTGTGGAAGCAGAAGTCCGCCTCGATGCCGTCATCCGCGTTGCCGTCGAGGTCGTTGTTCAGGATGTCGATGCTGAACTGGTCGGCGGCCTCGTCGTCCTCCAGCAGGGAGATGCCATCGCGGAAGCCGGCGACGCGGTTGTGAAGGATGACGTGGCCCGGACCGGTGACGGCGATGCCCTCGCCCAGGTTGTCGCCGTCCACGCCGAGCGAGGACTCGGCCCACGCGGTGAGCCCGGTCACCACGTTGTCCGCGATGTAGGCATTCTCCGCGCGGAGGAAGGTCACGATGCCGTCTCCCCCGTAGGTGCTGCTGGCGTTGAGGGTGCAGCGGGTGATGGCGATGTGGTTCGAGCCATTGAAGCGGATGCGCCCGTTGACCGTGAGCCCGTCCAGGTGCACGTAGCTCCGATTGAACAGGTTGATCTGCCCATTGACGACGGCGCCCGTCGTGCCCCGGATGACGATGGGCCTGCCGGCGGCGCCACTCCTGGACCAGTCGAAGCCACTGTAGGTCCCCGCTCCGAGCTGGAGGATGTCGCCCGGCTGGGCGCTCGCGGCCACCGTGGTGAAGGTGGCCGGTGTCACGGCCTTGACCGGAGCCCCCACCATTGGAGCAGGCACCGCACGGGTGGTGGCGCTCACCGTGCGCGTGAGCGTCCCTCCCTCCGGGTCCGTGAGCGTCAGCTCCAGCTCGTAGGCCGTCCCCGGCTGAAGCTCGAACACGCTGCCCGAGTGCCGGCTGCCCCAGCTGAACCCCTCGTTGTCACCCGCGGGCACACGGCGCAGCGGCATGGAGTCGCGCCACATACCGCCCGTGGGCCGGTAGCGGACCGTGACGACGCCGTTGGCGTTGGCGTCCCCGCTGAAAGGCCACTCCACCGTCAGGTGGTGCAGCGTCGGGTACGGCACGCTGACCGCGCCAGCCACGGTGGCGTTGGCGCCGCCGGTGCCTGCATCGGTGCCCCCCGGGGAGCCCGCATCGGTGCCCCCATCCGGAAGGAGGGTGCCTGCGTCCACGCTGGCATCCACGGGGTCCTCGGGAGTGCCACCATCCTCCCGGTCATCCCCTCCCCCACCGCACCCCAGCCACACCAGCACCCCGACCGACAGCCCCAGCTTCAGCAACGCATGACGATTCATACACTCTCGCAACGCGGCAAGCTGGCGCTGACCGCGGGACATGGAAGTGCCGATGCTTCGTTCGCTCGGCGAAGGCGCGAGGAACAACTCAGCATGGAGCGCCACGCACCTGCAATCCGGTTTCCAGAAGGACGCCCGCCGCGCGGGAGGGCACGGAAGGCAACGGGCTGACACGCCGAGTGCCGGCGCCCAGATGGTTGCCTCTGGCAACCAATTCATTGACAATGGCAACGAACTGGAACGCGCGGACAAGAGGACCCGGACATGGCCCAGGGAGCACGTGAGCGGAGCGTGGCGGCGGTGCGGCACTTCAACCGCTTCTATACGCAGAAGATTGGCATCCTCGACGAGGGGCACCTGCGAAGCGACTTCTCGCTCACCGAGGTGCGGGTGCTCTACGAGCTGGCGAACCGCGAGAAGCCCACGGCGGCGGAGCTGAGCCGCGAGCTGGGGCTGGACCCGGGGTATCTCAGCCGCGTGCTGCGCGCCTTCGGAACGAAGGGACTGGTGGCCCGGGAGCCCTCGGAGAAGGACGGCCGCCAGAGCCTGGTCCGACTGACGCGGCGGGGCCAGGACGCCTTCGCCGCGCTCGACAGGCGCTCCAGCGAGGAGGTCTCCGCGCTGCTGTCCCGGCTGTCCCCCGCCCGCCAGCGGCGCCTGTTGGAGGCGATGCACACCATCGAGGAGCTGCTCGGTGGGAGGATGGAGCCGGAGAAGGCGCCCTACCTGCTCCGGCAGCACCGGCCCGGCGACATGGGCTGGGTCATCCAGCGCCACGGCGTGCTGTACGCCCAGGAGTACGGCTGGGACGAGCGCTTCGAGGCGCTGGTCGCCAGCATCGCCGCGAAGTTCATCCAGGAGCTCGACCCGAAGCGGGAGCGCTGCTGGATTGCCGAGCGGGACGGCGAGAACGTGGGCTCGGTGTTCCTCGTCCAGGAATCGAAGACGGTGGCGAAGCTGCGCCTGCTGCTCGTGGAGCCGTCCGCGCGCGGGCTCGGAATCGGCTCGCGACTGGTGGACGAGTGCGTGCGCTTCGCTCGCGAGGCTGGCTACCGCAAGGTGCGCCTGTGGACCAACGACGTGCTCCACGCCGCCCGCCGCGTCTACGAACAGGCTGGCTTCGTCCTCGTCCACTCCGAGCCGCACCACAGCTTCGGACACGGCCTCGTCGGTGAGACGTGGGAGCTGAGGCTGTGAGCCGCCCCAGGAGGTCGCCGTCTCCTCCAGGCTGCTCGCCCAACCCGCGTTCTCGCCCCTCGTCCCACCTCGACCAGCGAGGTTGGGAAAACGAGTAGGACTTGCAAAACACGTTTAACTTCTGGCAGAAGCCCGCCCGCCTCTCTCCCTCGACGCAGGGATCATTGGGGATCCCGTCCTGGGGGAGGACGGACGGAGAAGGACACATGTCGATTGGAAACGCACCCCACAGGGGGCCGGCGCTGCTCGTCGCGCTGGGACTGGGGCTGGGCTCGCTGGCTGGCTGCGGCGAGGGAATGGAGCCGCTCGAGCCCACCGCGTCGTCCACCGTGCCCGCGGAGTCGCTGGGCAGCAACCCGGCGGACCTCTACGTGGCGTCCAGCACGCTGTGGCGGCCGATGAACGTGCCCGTGTGCTGGGAGAACCCGGGAGCCAACGCGCAGCAGCGTCAGTGGGTGCGCGACGCGGTGGCGCGCACGTGGGAGGCGCGCTCCGGCGTGCGCTTCACCGGCTGGGGCACCTGCCCCGCCACGTCCTCGGGCATCCGCATCACCATCAGCGACACCGGCCCGCACGTGAAGGCGCTGGGCAACCGGCTCAACGGCATGGCCCAGGGCATGGTGCTCAACTTCACCTTCAACAACTGGAGCACCTCCTGCCGCAGCCAGCTCCAGTACTGCATCGACGCCATCGCGGTGCACGAGTTCGGCCACGCCATGGGCTTCGCCCACGAGCAGAACCGCCCGGACCGGCCGTCCACCTGCACCGAGCCCGCGCAGGGCTCCTCGGGTGACTGGCTCATTGGCCCGTGGGACCTGAGCTCGGTGATGAACTACTGCAATCCGCAGTGGAACGGGAACGGCAACCTCAGCGCCACGGACCAGGAGGGCGCGCGCCTCACCTACGGCGTGACCTGGGAGTCGCTCGGTGGAGGTCTCGTCGGAAGCCCGAGCGCGACCTCGTGGGGCTCCGGCCACCTGGACATCTATGTCCGGGGCACCGACAACGCTCTGTGGCACCGCTGGTTCGGCAACAACGCCTGGTCCGGCTGGGAGTCGCTGGGCGGCACGCTGGCCTCCGAGCCCGCGGCGGTGGCCTGGTCCGAGGGCCGCATCGACGTCTTCGCCCGGGGCACCGACGGTTCGCTCATCCACAAGTGGCACGACAACGGAGTCTGGTCCGGCTGGGAATCGCTGGGCGGCCAGATTGTCGGCAAGCCCGCGGTGGTGTCGTGGGCCCCGGGTCACCTGGATGTCTACGTCCGCGGCACCGACAACGGCCTGCACCACCGCTGGTTCGGCACCAACGGCTGGTCCGACTGGGAGTGGCTCGGCGGTGAGCTGACCTCCGAGCCCTCCGTGGCGTCCTGGGCCGAGGGCCGCATCGACGTCTTCGCGCGGGGCACCGACGGCTCACTCCTCCACAAGTGGTACGACACTGGAACCTGGTTCGGCTGGGAGTCGCTGGGCGGCACGCTGGTCGGCGGCCCCTCGGCGGTGTCGTGGGGCGCGGGCCACCTGGACGTCTACGTCCGGGGTGCCGACAACGCCCTGCACCACCGCTGGTTCGGCAACAACGCCTGGTCCGGGTGGGAGTGGCTCGGCGGTGAGCTGACGTCCGCCCCGTCCGCGGCGAGCTGGGGCACCGGGCGCCTCGACGTCTTCTACCGGGGTCCGGACACCTCGCTCCGTCACTCCTGGTTCAACAACGGCTGGTAGTCACGGCACGTGAAGCCCGGGAAGCGCAAGCTCGCGCTCCCGGGTCTTCCGTGTTCCTTGCTGGATGGGAGCCCCGGTTTGTGCGGCGGTGCTCCCTCCTGCTTTCCTGCGCGCATCTCTCCCCTTTCAACTGGAGACACACATGGGCGCGCTGGATGGAAAGCTCGCAGTCGTCACGGGTGGTGGTTCGGGCATCGGCTTCGCCGTCGCGGAGCGGTTCGTCCGCGAGGGCGCGGAGGTGGTGATTGCCGGCCGGCGCAAGGAACGCCTGGACGCCGCGGTGGCGCAGCTCGGCCCCAAGGCGCGCGGCATCCAGACGGACGTGGGTGACGAGGAGCAGGTGAAGCGGCTCATCGACTCCGTGCCCCGCGTGGACGTGCTGGTGACGATGGCGGGCGGTGCCGTGTTCGGCGCGCTGGAGGAGGTCCCGATGAAGGCCTGGCGCGACCTGTTCAACGACCGGTACTTCGGCCAGCTCGCCTGCTGCCGGTACGCCGTCTCGAAGATGGCGCAGGGCAGCTCCATCCTCCTGCACTCCGGCATCGCCGGCCATGCCGCCCTGCCGAACTACGCGGGCGGCGCGGGCCTGTGCGGCGCCGTCAACGCCATGGGCCGCTCGCTCGCCATCGAGCTGGCTCCCAGGGGCATCCGCGTCAACGTCCTCTCCCCCGGCCTGACGCGCGACACCGCGCTCGACTGGGGCGTGCCGCCCGAGCAGATGGACGCCTTCATGGGCGCCTTCGTGGGCCGCATCCCCCTCAAGCGCCCCGGCACCGTCCACGACATGGCCGACGCCGCCTTCTTCCTCACGACGAACGCCTACGCCACCGGCATGGTCATCGACCTCGACGGCGGGTGGACCGCGGTCTGAACAACCCCGCCCACCTGGACGCGCTCATGCGGGTCTACGAGCGCTTCCCGGCAATCGGCGGGCGCTCGGCGCATTGAGCCCTCTGTACTGAGCTGTGGAACGTGCCGATGTCGGCCGCTACCCACCCGAAACCCTGACTCACGGTGAACCCCTGAGTCCAAGGTTCTGCCGGCCTGTAACGGCGTGGTTCTGGTAGAACCGCCGCCATGGCGCGCGGCCTGTCCCCTGACCAACTGGATGAGATTCTGGCCCTTCAGCTCGTGCTCGCGTGGGCGGGCGAGTCGCCGGGCGGGGAGCATCCCCGGCTCGGCTGGTGGAAGACAGACCTCATCGACCTGGACGGAGGTGGCGACCTCTGGCGCCGCCTACTCCCCCGCACTCAACGCTGGGCGGGGCTGGATGCCGCCCGTCGCGCGGCGCTGCGGGTCGATGAGCGGCTGCGCCGTGAAAACGCCCGGGCCGACATCATGCTCACCCTCTTCCACTTCGGATTCGAGCTGGATGAGGCCCTGGACGAGCGGCTCGCGCACCACAAGCTCGAAGCCCACCCTCCCGTCGAGGTGCTCCCTCTTCTCCAGGTCATCGACGCACCCCTGAACCGCGCGGAGCTCCTCTCCCGGCTCTCCAGCCCCGGCCTCGACCTCTCCTTCAAGAAGGTCACCCCCGAAGGCCGCCAGCTCAAGCCACACGACGGAGAGGGCGCCGTCTTCCAGGCGCGGAGGTTCGCCGCGGTCATGCTGACCGAGCCCCCCGCGACCTACCCTCTCCCCTTCATCCTCTCCGAGGCGAATCTTGCCGGGCGCTGAAGTGACCGCGTTCCACACGCGCATCCTGCGACTCACGCTGGCGGTGCAGGAGTCACGTGCCTACTGGGAAGCCGTCGACCCGGAGGTCCGCGGGCAGGCCCGTGTCGAGCGTGCGTTCTCCGAACGCTGGTTCGGCAACAAGAGCTTCGCCCGGGTGAAGCTCCTGCTCGCCAACTTCGCGGTCCGCTTCGATGCCTACCCCGAGGCGCTCGCGGCGCTGCGGCGCTGGCGTCCGGCGGATCCCGGCACCCGCCCGCTCATCTGCCACTGGCACCTGCAGCTCGCGGATCCGCTCTACCGCGAGTTCACCGGGGACTGGCTTCCGTCCCGTCTCGCCGAGGGCCGCAAGGAGTTCGACTCCGACACCGTCGCACGCTGGGTCGGCGCGCGCCCCAACGCCGCGTGGGCTCCCGCCACGCGCTACGGCTTCGCCACCAAGCTCATCCGCGCCGCGGACGAGGCGGGGCTCGTCTCCGCCGGCCAGGGCTCCCGCACCGCGCAGTTCCCCCAGGTCCCCGACGAGGCGCTGGGCTACCTGGTCCGCCTCCTCCAGCTCGTCACCCACACCGGCGGCTGGGAGGACAACCCCTACCTGCGCTCCGTGGGCCTCACCCACGACACCGTGGACGCCCGCCTGCGCCGGCTTCCCGACGTCACCTACCGCCGCATGGGCTCCCTGGTGGAGCTGCATGCCAGCCCCCTGGGAGCCATGGGATGACCGCGGAGCTCTTCTCCACCGAGGGCGTGGACGGCGCCGTCGACGCGCTCGAGCGCGACCTGACCGCCCCGGGCGGCCCGCGCATCAGCACGATGCGCAACCACAACTTCGCCATCCTCGTCTACCCGCCGCGAAGGGAGTTCCAGCTCCGCCAGCGGCTGCGGACCCTGGTGGGCCGGCTCGAATCCAATGACTGGGCGGTGCTCTCCATCGCGCTGCACCAGGTCCTCTTCGACAGGCTCCGTGCCCAGCTCGGCGAGGAGGAGCTCCAGGCCCTGGTGGAGCGGGAGCGCCGCCTCCACGCCCTCTCCCCCGAGCGCGCCATGAACGACCTCCGGAAGACGCTCGCCCGCCACATCGACGGGGCGGACGGACTGGCGGCCGACCTCGAGCAGCGCATCAAGGCCTTCCGTGAGCAGCACCCCGTCGACCCGGACCGCACGCTGGTGCTGCTGGGCCGCATTGGCGCGCTCTACCCGTTCTTCCGTACGTCCGCCCTGCTCAAGCACCTGGGGGGACGCACCGAGAAGGTCCCCGTCGTGCTGCTCTACCCAGGTGTGCAGCGAGACGGCGGCCTGTCGTTCATGCAGGAGCTGGAGCCCGACCGCGACTACCGGCCGCGCATCTACGCCTGAAGGAGTCCTTCGTCTTGAAGATCGCCGACCTCTTCGCTCGCGACGTCACGCGTGACATCCCGCCGGTCGTCTACTTCCACGAGCAGAGCCCCGAGAAGCTCGCCGACGAGGTGAGCGAGTACATCATCACCGGCGGCTACCCCGAGTCCGACGAGCGCCACCGCCGCGTGCCCATGGGCATCCACGAGCAGTACGTCCGCCTGCTCACGCACAT
The DNA here is from genome assembly GCF_012933655.1 of Pyxidicoccus fallax. GTDB lineage: Bacteria > Myxococcota > Myxococcia > Myxococcales > Myxococcaceae > Myxococcus > Myxococcus fallax. Next base: position 13,927 of record NZ_JABBJJ010000183.1, read on the forward strand.
CGCCCGCGAGCTGGACAAGAAGCCGGGCCCGGAGCTGCCCGCCTCGTGGATCTCCGGCTTCTACGGCTCCGGCAAGTCGAGCTTCGCCAAGCTCCTCGGCCTCGCGCTGGACGGCCGCGTCCTGCCGGACGGCCGGACGCTCGCCGACGCCCTCCTCGCCCGCGACGAGTCACCGGACCGCAAGGCGCTGGTGGAGGCGTGGGAGCACCTGTCGCGCAAGGTGGACCCGCTCGCCGTCGTCTTCGACATCGGCGGCGAGGCGAACGACGGGGAGCACATCCACTCCGCCATTGCCCGGATGGTGCAGCAGCGGCTCGGCTACAGCACGGACCCGCTCGTGGCGGACGCCGAGCTGCGCCTGGAGAAGGACCAGCAGTGGGAGCACTTCCTGGAGGTGGCCCGCCGGACGCTCGGCCGCGAGTGGAGCGAGGTGCGCACGTCCGCGCGGGCGGATGAGCACTTCTCCCGCGTCATCAGCGTGATGGACCCGGCCACGTACACCAGCACCATGAGCTGGTTCGACAGCCGCGTCGGCACGTCGCGCCACACGGGCCTGAGCTCCGCGGAGACGGTGCGCAACCTGGAGCTGATGCTCGCGCGCCGCGCGCCCGGCAAGACGCTCTTCGTCGTCGTGGACGAGGTCAGCCAGTACGTCCACCAGAACGAGGACCGGATGCTCAAGCTGCAGAGCTTCGTCTCGGAGCTGGGCCAGCGCCTCAAGGGCAAGGCGTGGCTGCTGGCCACCGGCCAGCAGAAGCTGGAGGAGGCCTCCGCCACGGATGCCATCGGCAAGCTGAAGGACCGCTTCCCGCCGTCGCTCCGCGTCCACCTCGCCACCACCAACATCCGCGACGTCGTCCACCGGCGCCTGCTGAAGAAGCACCGCGACCGCGAGCCGGAGCTGCGGCGCCTCTTCGGCCTGCACGGCGCGCAGCTCAAGCTGTTCGGCTACGAGTGCGGTGGCCTCACCGAGGAGGACTTCGTCGAGGTCTACCCCATGCTCCCGGGCCAGGTGGACCTGCTGATGTCGCTGACCACCAGCCTCCGCCAGCGCTCCACCCGCACCCAGGGCGACGACTACGCCATCCGCGGCCTCCTCCAGCTGTTGGGCGAGCTCTTCCGGGAGCACAAGCTGGCCACGCGGGACGTGGGCGCGCTCGTCACGCTGGACCTCATCTACGACGTCCAGCAGACCGCGTTCGACTCCGAGATGCAGGCGGCCATGGCGCGCATCCTCTCCACCCAGGCGCTCGCCGACGACGTCTGGGCCCGCAGGGTGGCCAAGGCCATCGCGCTGCTGGAGCTCAACAACGACAAGGTCAGCGTCACCGCGGAGCTGATCGCCGCGTGCCTGTACTCGCGGCTCGGGGATGGCAATCCGCTGAACGACGTGAAGCCGGCGCTGGAGAAGCTGCGCACCCTCAACCTGGTCGGGTTCTCGGAGAAGGAGGGCTATAAAATCCAGAGCTCCGCCGGCCAGGAGTGGCAGAGCGAGCGCGAGGACGTGACGGTCGGCATCGACGACCGCCACCGGCTGGTGCGCGAGAAGCTGGCGGAGCTGATGCGCGACCCGGAGCGCCCGCGCATGAAGGGCCGCGCCTTCTACTGGGCCGCCTTCCTCTCCGACGGGCGGTCGCTGAAGGACGAGCGGCTCCTCAACCCGGGCGACGAGGCCGCGGTGACGCTGGACTTCCGCTTCTTCTCGGGGAAGGCGGACCGCTCCACCGCGGAGTGGATCAAGCGCAGCTCCGAGAAGCAGCTCGAGGACCGCATCGTCTGGGTGGCGGCGGAGAGCGACCTCGGGGACACGCTGAAGGAACTCGGCCAGAGCCGGGGGATGATTGCCCGGTACCAGCCCCGCAAGGCGTCCATGTCCAAGGAGAAGCAGCGGCTGCTCTTCGACGAGGAGATCCGCGCCGAGGACCTGGAGAAGAAGGCACGCCTCGCGGTGGAGCGCGCGTTCGTGGAGGGCGACCTCTACTTCCGCGGGGAGCACCGGCCGGCGAAGGACTACGGGAGCACCTTCAACACCATCATGTCCTCGGTGGGCAGCGCCCGCCTCCCGGAGCTCTACACCCAGCACACCGACGTGGCGGTGACGGACAAGGAGCTGGAGCAGCTGCTCGCGCCGGCGCTGGCCGGCGTCTCGCCGAAGTTCCTCGACCAGGGCCTGGGCCTCCTCACCCAGGACGGAGGACACTTCCTGCCGACCTGCCAGGGCACGGTGCCGCTGGCCATCCTCGCCTACGTGGACAAGCACGATGGCACGGCGGGCAGCGTGCTCCTGCAGGACTTCGCGCGCCCCCCGTATGGCTACCCGGCGGACGTGGTCCGCGCGTGCCTGCTGGCGCTGCTCCGCGCGCGCAAGGTGAAGGTGAAGACGGAGGACGGGACGGTCCTCACCTCGCCCATGGACGCCAGCGCGCGGGAGGTGTTCCTCCAGATCACGAAGCTCAAGCGCGCCAGCCTGTTCCCCAACCGCGACACCACGGTGACGCCGAGGGACCGGACGGCGATGCGGCGCTTCTTCGAGCTGCTCGGCAAGGACGTGGAGCCCGTCGACGAGGCGCTGGCCGCCGCCGTCTTCGAGCACTTCGCCCCACTCCGCGAGCGGCTCCGCGTGCTGGAGCAGCGCTTCAGCCAGCTCCCGGGGCGGCCCGCGCCGGAGGAGCCGCTCCAGAAGCTGGCCTCCTCGCTGGAGTCCTGCCGCCGGGTGCGTGACATCGACCCCACGGTGCGGGCGCTCAAGGAGGCCCTGCCCGCGCTGCAGGAGGGAACCCAGCTCCTCAACCGGCTCCTCACGGACCTGTCCGAGGACGTCGTCCAGCGGGTCCGTGCCGCCGCGGACGTCCGGGACCACCTGGCCCGGCAGTTGGAGAAGGACGGCTCCGCGGGCCCGGTGGCGGAGGACATCCAGGCGGTGGAGGCCCAGCTCAACGGGCGGCGGCCCTGGGTGGACCTGGGCGCCATCGACGCGCCGCTGGAGCGCATCCGCGCGCACTACAAGCTCCGGCGCGGGCAGCTCCTGGAGGACCAGGAGCGGCGGGCCGAGGCCGTCCGCGCACGGCTGCGCCAGCGGGCCGGGTTCGAGAAGCTCGACGACGACGAGACGCACCAGGTGTTCCGCCCCATTGGACAGGCGCTGGCGCGCAGCACGGCCGACGCCACCGCGCCCACGCTGTACGAGCTGCGCATGGACTTCCTCCAGCGGCTCGGCAAGGCGGCGGAGGACGCGGAGGCCCTCCTGGACGAGCTCGTCTCCGCGAAGGACCAGAAGCCGGTGGCCCGGGTGGAGTTCCAGCTCCGCGGGCGCGAAATCGAGACCGAGGATGACCTTGAGCGGCTGCTCGGGGAGATCCGTGAGCGCGTCAAGCAGCAGCTCGCGCGCGGGCACAAAGTGAGGCTTGGATGACCAGCAATCCTTCTGCGCGGCTCACGCCCGAATCGAAGGCCGCGCTCCGGAAGACCATCCGGGAGCTGCGGGAGGTGCTCCGCGAGGAGCTGCTCGCCTACGCGAAGCAGCGCTACCTGCTGGACCTCGCCCTGCCCAAGGCGCGCCTGACCCAGGCCATGCACGAGCGGCGGCGCCGGCTGGAGTCCGCGCTCACCGAGCGCGCGGCGGAGGAAGGCGGCACGAAGGAGGCTCGCGAGCGGGCGCTGGACAACGCCATCAAGGAGGCGGGCGCCACGCTCCTGAACCGCCTGGTGCTCATCCGGCACCTGGAGGCGGTGGAGCTGTCCAAGCCGCCGGTGGTGACGGGCGGCTGGCGCAGCAGGGGCTACCAGCAGTTCCGTGAGTTCGCTCCGGGGCTGATTGCCGATGAGACGCAGGGGTACGGCCTCCTGCTCCAGCTCCTCTTCGACGAGCTGTCGGCGAGCCTCCCCGGCCTGTTTGGCGACGTGGGGCTCACGTCCCTCTTCCCTCCTTCGCCCTCCACGCTGCGCAAGGTCATCGAGGCGCTCGACGAGGTGCCGGCGGAGGCGTGGCGCGACGACATGACGCTCGGCTGGGTCTATCAGTACTGGAACGACCCGGACCGCGAGGCGCTGGATGCGAAGCTGCACGAGCGCGGGAAGCTGGAGCCGCATGAGATTGCGTCGAAGACGCAGATGTTCACCGAGCGGTACATGGTGGAGTGGCTGCTCCACAACTCGCTCGGCCCCACCTGGCTGGCGATGTGCCGGAAGAACGGGTGGACGGCGGATGTGGAGAAACACGGCGTCCTGATGGACCTGGACGACCGCCGGGCGGAGTGGCGCAAGAAGCGCGAGGCCGGCGAGGTCGCGCTGGATGCGCTCATGCCCATCAACGGGCCGCTGGAGGAGGCGTGGAAGTACTACGTGCCCCAGCCCCTGCCTGAAGAGGTGGTGAAGCACGCGCCCTCCTCCATCCGGGAACTCAAGCTGCTGGACCCAGCGTGCGGCAGCGGCCACTTCCTAGTCGTGGCTTTTGACCTGCTCGCGGAACTCTACCGGGAAGAGGCCCGGCACCGAGGCGAGAGCTGGTCGGACCGGCAGATCGCCGAGTGGATTCTGGAGAACAACCTGCACGGCGTGGACATCGACCCGCGCGCGGTGCAGATCGCCGCGGCGGCGATCTTCCTCAAGGCGCGCACGCTCGCGAGGGATGCCTCGCCACGGCAGGTGAACCTGGTTGCTCCCGCGCTGCGTCTGTCGGCGCTCGATCGGAAGGACCCGGCGCTGCTGAAGCTGGAGCGGGACATTGAGCTAGAGACCGGCATTCCGCCGGAGTTGACCCGGCAGTTGATGGATGTGCTCGCGGGCGTGGACCACCTGGGCACGCTGCTCAAGGTCGGTGACGCCGTGGACCGGGCCATTGAGGCCTACCAGGGCAAGCTCGGGAAGCCGCGCAGGCAGGGAGAGCTGTTCGCGGACGTGGGGGCGGAGAAGCGGATTGATATCGGCAAGGAGGATGCGAAGAAGATCATCCTCGGCCGACTGAACGCGTTCCTGATGGATCACGCGGGTGAAGAGGATCTGGGGCTTCGGCTGCGGGGGCAGCAACTGACGGCAGGGCTCCGGTTCGCCAGCATCGTCCGCGAGGGCGAGTACCACTTGGTCGTCGCAAATCCTCCGTACCAGGGCACTTCGCGGATGAAGAATACCGGGTACGTCTCCAAGCACTACCCACGCGGGAAAGCGGACCTGTATGCCGCGTTCCTAGAGCGGGGACCAGAACTGTGCCGCGCAGGCGGTGCGTCCGCGATGGTGACGATGAGAAGCTGGATGTTCTTGAGCGGGTTCACTGCGCTGCGAGAACACCTATTGCACACATATGATCTGCGAGTAATTGGCGATATCGATCGCGGCGCGTTCGAAGAGGTCCCAAATGAAGTTCTCGCCACGGCGATGTCGGTGTTTCGCAGGTTGCCACCCTCTCTCGAATATAGCGTCGCGATACAACCCACGCCGCTTGGCGACAAATCGTACGACCGCAATCGAACCGCCCGAAAGCGCGCAGCCACTCTGGCACAGGTGGCGCGTCATGATTTCGTTGTAACCCATCTCAACGCAGTTGATTCAAAGCCCCTGCTGTACTGGTGGACATCTGAACGACTCAAGAAATACGCAAGTGCCCCAAAGCTGAAAGCAGTCGCGCCAGCAGCAAGTGGGCTCGCGACTCAAGACAATACACGTTTCCTACGAAAACCCTGGGAAGTCGCCGCAAGCTCCCTGTTCTGGAGCAGGGAAGAGCGCCACCCTCCGCCAAATGCCTCGTGGGTTCCGTATGTAAAAGGCGCAGAAGGAAACCACTGGTTCGAGCCAGTGTCGTTTATCATCCGCTGGCACCGATACGCGGTTGAGTTAAAAGTCTGGATTGACGACTACAAGCGCAAAATTCCGGGACAGTACATCAAGAACGAGCGTCACTACTTTCAGCGCGGAATTGCATTTACCGCAGTGGGAGCCGATTTTGCGGCCAGGTCGCACTGGTCACCTGGCGTTTTTGGTGCAATGGGCTCTTCAGTGTTTCCACCTCGGCAACAGCACGCGCAGGTCCTTTGTCTGCTCAATAGCGCCGACGCACGCGACACACTGAAGTCGCTCAATCCTTCGCTTCATTTCGAAGTATCGGACGTCAATCGTCTCCCGGTAGCCCCAATAGTCAATGCGGAGCTGATTGTTTCGACGCTCTCAGCCGAGTTTGAGAAGGCTGAGCGGGCAAGGGAGACCTCAGTCGAGTTTTGCGCCCCCGCGCCCCATTCCTGGGATGCGACTCAACAATGGGCTCGGGAGATGATTGATGGTAACGGACACGCACCCGTTCAGCATGATTCCACAACTCAGCCAAATCCAGTCCAGCACCTTTCCTTTCGCCTAGGCGTTGCGCTTGGCCGGTTTGATCCTGACGGGAAAGGAATTCAGTCGAAAGCGCCCCCCCTATCTCTCAAGGATGGGATTCTGTTCTGCACCGAGCGCTCGCAGCTCGGTCTGAATTCACTGCATGGATTGCAGGACGAGTGGAGACAGCATGCATCTAACTTCGACGCCGAAACGCTCGACCAATGGCTCCGCGACGACTTCTTCGACTACCACCGCAAGCTTTACGAAAACCGGCCCATCTACTTCCCACTGACATCCACAAAGAAGGCATTCGTCGCGTTCATCTCCATTCATCGGTGGACTGACTCAACCCTGAGCATCCTCCTCGCCGAACACCTCCTCCCCGAGCAGAAATCGCTCCAGGGTGCTCTCGTGGACCTCCAGGAGGCGCGCAAGTCTCCGGACAGGAGGGTCCGTTCCGAAGCCGAGAGGCACTACGCCCAGCACAAGAAGTGGCTAGAGGAACTGGAGGAGTTCATCCAGAAGGTGCGTGAGGTTGCTGAGAAGGGCCCTCCTCCGCCGGACGACAAGACCCCGCCCCGCGAAGTGGACGCGCCCTACCGCATGGACCTCGACGACGGGGTCATGGTGAACAGCGCCGCACTGTGGCCGCTGTTGGAGCCCATGTGGAAGGACCCGAAGAAGTGGTGGAAGGAGCTCGCCACCGCGAAGGGCCGGAAGGACTACGACTGGTCCCACCTCGCCGCCCGCTACTTCCCTGACCGCGTGGACGCGAAGTGCCGGAAGGACCCGTCGCTCGCCGTAGCCCACGGCTGCTTCTGGAAGTACCACCCAGAGAAGGCCTACCAGTGGGAGCTCCGGCTCAAGGACGAGATCGACCGGGACTTCAAGCTGGAGGAGAAGGACGCGGACGCCCTGCGCGCCGCCTTCCTCGATCAGCAGTCCGCGCGAGCCCGTGAAATCGAAGCAGCGGAGCAGGCTCGGCGCGAGCGCAAGGCCCGCAGGCAGGACCAGGAGGAACTCGACCTGTCCGAATCCGAGGGTGACGAAGGCGAGGATGAGGAGGCAATGACGGAATGAGCACCCCCTCTGGGCCTGTCAGCGCCTTCCTCGAACAGAAGCTCCTCGCCACGCTGAACGACAAGAAGCTCGTCCTCTGGCTGGACGCGGAGGGCACGTACACGGCGTTCGTCGATGAGCTGCGCAAGCGGCTCGAGGCCCGGCGGTTCCCGGTGCCGGTGCTCGCGTTCAGAGGCAGCTTCCTGGAGCTGATGCTCGCGCTCGAAAACGAGGGCACCCCGCTCGACAAGCCGCTCCTGCTCGTCCACGTCCCTGGCTACAACAACCTCCCCTCGCAGCAGAGCCCCAGCTCGGTGCGCGGCACTCCCCTGCTGGAGCTGTATTCGAGCGCGCACCTCTTCCAGCAGAACCTCGTCTCGCTCGTCTCCGATGCCGCCAACGGGCGCCGCCCCCTGGCGGACATCGAGGCGTTCGTGGCCGCTCCCGGGCTGTCGCTCGCGTCCGCCGACGCGTGGCTTGCTGACTCCGGCGCGCCAGCGGTGGACACCCACGCCGAGTCGATCTCGCGCCTGAGCGCCCCGGAGCTCGTCAACCGGTTGACCGGAACGGACGCCGCCAATCTCCAGGAAGTCCAGTCCGCCTTGCGTGCCCACGCCGAGACGCTCTTCGGCACCGACGCCGAGTGGTTCAAGTTCGTTCCCGAGCTGACCGAGGGCGTCATCGCCTGGATTCTCTGCGTCGAGTTCGTCCACGACCTCCGCCGGCCGCCGCGCCACCCGGCACTCGCCCGGCTCAAGGACCTGCCGGAGAAGACGGTCCAGCGGTGCCAGCAGGAGGCCGCCCGCCTCCGCCAGCAGCAACAGGAGCAATACCGGACGTGGGCGCTCGGCGTGGAGAGCTGGCTGCGCGACCCGGAGAACACCGAGCCGAAGGACCTGGGCCGCATCGACACCTTCCAGTTCGAAGCGCTCACCATCTACCGGGGCGCGGTGCAGGCGCTCGCCGACGGCGATTACGCCCAGGCCTTGCGCTGGGTCGAGGCCCACGAGGCGAGCCAGGGCTTCTGGGTGCGGCAGGAGGTGCCCCGCCAGTGGGCGTGGACGCTGGTGGGCGACGCGGCCCGCCTGGGAGTCGCGCTGCAAGGCGCCCCACGTCCCCTGGAGCGCGTCACCGGGTTGGAGGAGGCCGTCCAATGCTACACGGAGGCCGCCGCCCCCGTGGACCTGGCCCACCGCCACTTCGAGCAGCGCCACGCCGCGCTGTACGGACCGCTCCTGCCGGAGCTAACCGCCCTCGACCAGGCCTTCGAGCGGCTGCGCTTCGCGTGGGCGGACTGGGCGAACCAGCTCGCGAGGGACTTCGCGCGCGTCTGCCACGAGCATGGCGCCCTCCCCCCTCCCGAGCTGCGGCAGCGCAACCTGTTCGACCAGGCCGTCCTGCCGCTACTGGGCCAGGACGAGAAGGTGGCCCTGTTCCTCCTCGACGCGCTCCGCTTCGAGATGGCCCTAGAGCTGCGCGACGAGCTGCTGGGCGGTGGCGTCCAAGTGGACCTGCGCGCCCGGCTGGCCGAGCTGCCCACCGTCACCTCCGTGGGAATGAATGTCCTGGCGCCCATCGAGCGCGACGGCCGGCTCACCCCCATCCTGAAGGACGGCCGCTTCACCGGCTTCCGCACCAGGGAATCCTCCGTCACGCGCCCCGACGACCGGGTGAAGGCGATGGGCACGCGGCTGGCCGGGAAGGACCCCGTCCATCTCTCGCTGGCGGAGGTGGGCGAGCTGTCGGCCGCCACCCTGAAGAACAAGGTCCGCCGCGCGTCCCTCGTCGTCGTGCACGGCACGGAGATAGACCAGGCCGGAGAGAGCGACTTCGGCGTCCGCATCTTCGGGAGCCTCATCCGCGACATCGCCGCCGCGCGGCACCAGCTGGAGCTGGCCGGGGTGCAGCAGTTCGTCTTCACGTCGGACCACGGCTTCCTGCTCCAGCGCGGCGTCCGGACGCAGCAGGGCTTCGGCTCGCGTGGGCAGGCGGACAGGCGCTACGTCCTCAGCGACACCGAGCGGACGGACACGGGCCACCTGTGCGTGCCGCTCTCGGCGCTCCACTATGAGGCCCCGGGCTTCCTGGTGTTTCGGGAGGACACCGCGGAGTACGACGCGGGGCGCCCGCCGGGCTCGTTTACGCATGGGGGGAACTCGCTCCAGGAGCGCGTCATCCCGGTGCTGCACGTCTCGCGCAAGCGCGCCGCCGCGGACACGGGGCTGCGCTTCGCGCTGGAGTGCGAGCCCGCCAGCGCGGCCATGGGCGTGCAGCGGCTCAAGGTGCGAGTGGTTCCCGCGCGGCGGAGCGGACAGGCGCCCCTGGACTTCGCCAGCTCGCAGCCGGTGGACGTGATGATGCGGGTGGCGGACGGCTCGGACGTGCGGATGGTGGTGAAGGACGTGGTGGGCGCGGAGGCCGTCGTCCAGCCCACGGGCTTCCGCCTGCGGCCGGGGACGGGCGAATGGGCGGAGGTGTACTTCGTCCTCGAGGGCGCGGTGAACGACCGGCTCCCCATCGAGCTCGCGCTGTCGGGAGACCCGGCCATGAAGGTCTCCCCGGCGACCACCTACCCTGTCTCCTACGTGCCCGTGGCGCGCAAGGAGCCGGAGGCACGCGAGCCCGTGGCCGAGGCCGCCCCCGCACCGGCGCCCGTGGTCCCCCCCGCGCCGCCGCCCAGGACCGCGGGCGGCTGGGGCGAGACGCTGGGCGATCCGGACGCAGGCAGGGTGTTCGACCACCTGCAGCAGTTCGGCAGCGTGAACGAGGCGGAACTCGTCCAACTGCTGGGGCACCCACGCAAGGCCCGCGCCTTCGCCGCGCGCTTCGACACGTTCCGGGACAAGCTCACCTTCGACGTCCAGGTGGTCATCACCGCGGACGGCAAGCGCTATCAGCGGCTTTGAGCGACAGCGGGCCGCTGTCACGGCATCGAACCGCGCACCTGTTCGCGAGGCACCGCATGCAGCCTGCTCTCTTGAATCCCGCGCGCCTTCCCTTCGGAACGAAGGTGGGCCCCTGGCGCGTGCTGGAGCGGCGCGGCGTGGGGGCCTACGGCGCCGTCTACCATGCCATCCGCGCGGAGCCGGGGACCTCCGGCCCCGTGGCCCTCAAGCTGGCCCTGCACCCTCGCGACGAGCGCTTCGCGCGCGAGGTGGAGCTGCTCTCCCGCATCCGCCACCCCAACGTCCCACGCCTCGTGGACCATGGCGTCTGGCAACCGCCGGAGGGACTCGCCTACCCCTATCTCGCCATGGAGCTGATTGACGGCGTGTCGCTGTACGAGTGGGTACGGGAGCACCGCCCCTCCTCGCGGCAGGTGCTCCAGGTCATCGCCCGGCTCGCGCGGGCCCTGGCGGCGACGCATGCCGCAGGAGGCGTTCACCGGGACGTCAAGGGCGACAACACGCTCGTCAGCGACGCGGACGGCCGCGTCTTCCTCACCGACTTCGGCTCCGGGCACTACGTTGGCGCAGCCACCCTCACCCCGCCGCCGTTTCCTCCCGGCACGCCGGCCTACCGCTCTCCGGAGGCCTGGCGTTCCGTGCGGCTTCCCCTGCGTGAGCCCATCGTCCCCTACGCGCCCGGACCGGCGGATGACGTCTTCGCGCTGGGCGTCACCACCTTCCGGCTCGTCACCGGCGAGTACCCCTCCGGCGAGGCCCCGGCGTCCTCTTCCGCGCACGTCGAGGGCGCCGGCCCGCCGTCCGCGCGAGCGCTCAATTCCCGCTGCCACGAGGCGCTGGATGAGTTGACGTCCCGGATGCTCTCCGTGAGCCCCGAGGCCCGTGGCGGTGCCCACGAGCTGGCCGAGGTGCTGGAAGCCGCCGCGCACGAGGCGGGGCCCGAGGCGGATGTACCGCTCTTCGAGCCGGAGCCGGCTCGACCCGTGGAGGCCCCCGCCCCGCGCCGGTACGTCGCGCCTCCATCACCTCGGCGCTCCAGACGCCGCTGGAGCGTGGCGGCCGGGTTGGGAG
>NZ_JABBJJ010000184.1 GCF_012933655.1 Pyxidicoccus fallax
AAGAGACAGGGAGGGGGATGTACCTGATTGCGCCGGGCCGCTACCGTTCGGCCGCTCATGCGGAACCGTCTCGCTCGCGCGCTCACCTTCGCTTCGTTGCTCCTCTCCGCCCCCGTGCTGGCCTCGTCCGGAATGGATGGCGGCACCCCGTCCCATGCGCTCCAGGCCGCGCCCGTGCTGCCCGCCGCCCCGGCTACGGCCAGCCCGGCGCCGCCCGCCGCGGAGCGCAAGCACACCGTGCTGCTCCTGGGAGACAGCCTCATCGCCACCGGCTTCGGTGAGTACCTGCAGACCATGCTGGAGTCGCACCCGCGCATCCGCACGGCCCGGCGCGCGAAGTCCTCCACGGGCCTGGCGCGCCCCGACTTCTTCGACTGGATGACGGTGGGGCAGGAGGAGGTGGAGCGCCACAAGCCGGACGTGGTGGTCGTCATCCTCGGAGGCAATGACGGGCAGTCGCTGCAGGACGGCAAGGGCGGCAAGCCCATCCACTGGGGCAAGCCCGAGTGGGAGCAGGCCTACCGTGAGCGGCTGGCCGCGTTCGTGAAGGTCCTCTCCGCGCCGGGCCGGAAGATTGTCTGGCTGGAGCTGCCCGCCACGGGCCTCAAGCGCTTCGAGCAGAAGCTGGGCCTCATCCGCGGCCTCCAGCGCGAGGTCATCTCCTCCCACGAGGACGCCCTGCACCTGGACACGCGCCCGTTCTTCACGGACGCCAAGGGCCGCGCGCTCCTCCAGGCCCGCGTCGACGGCTACCGCAAGCCCATGCGGCTGCGCATGGAGGACGGCGTGCACTTCACCGTCGCCGGCGGGCGGTACTTCGCCAGCAAGGTGTACCCGGAGGTGCTGAGCGTGCTGGGGCTGGTGGTGCGCCAGGGCTAGCGCGCGCCCTTCGCGCGCCTCAGTGCGACTGCGGCATCGTGTCCGGGGTGTTGCCCTCGGAGCGCAGCCGGCGGATGGCGCGGAGGAGGAGCTGCTCGTCGCGCGGGTTGGCGAGGTAGCCGCGCGCGCCCAGCTTCCGCGCCCGCTCGAAGCCCTCGTCGTCCGACGTGCCGTGGACGATGAGCGAGCCGGCGATGTGCACCTCTCCGGCCAGCAGCCCCTCCATGGCCTGGATGGGCGCGAGCACGATGTCGTCCGGCCCGGTGTGCAGCACCTCCAGCGGCGAGGCCACCTTGGCGGAGATGCCGTGCCGCGCGAGCTGCCGGGAGATGAGGACGGCGGTGACGGGAGGCCAGCCGTAGAGCAGCAGGGGCCCACCGGGAGACGGGGCGGGCGCCGGAGGCGGCTCGGGCGGCTCCTCGATGCCGTACACCATGGAAAGCGCGCGGCTCAGCGCGGAGTCGGACGCGACGTGCGCCTCGACGCGGGCCATGCCGGACACGGCGCGCACGGCGTCCACGGCCTCCAGGGACACGGGCGCGGGCAGGGCGATGTGGAGCACCTCGCGCTCGCCCTGCTCGAGCTGCACCTTCTCCACGCGCAGCGGGACGGCGCGGTACTGCCGGGCGACGCGGGTGGGGACGAGCGCGGCCACGGCCGGGGCGGGCAGCGAGCGCTCCAGGTCCACCGCCTCCACGCCGAGCTGCGCGGACAGGCCCCGGAGGACGTCGGCCTCGGAGCACAGCCCCTCGCGCACCAGCGCCCGCCCGAGCGGAACGTGCGTCTCGTGATGATGCACCAGTCCCACACGGAGCTGGGCGCGGTTGAGCAGGCCCAATTCCAGGAGGATTTCCCCGAGTGGGCGTCGCGCACCGGTCTCCATGGTAGGAAAGGAGTCTTCACTCCAGGTCCCTTCCCGCGAGGGACGGCGCGCCCGGCGCTTGCTCCCCCGCTCGCCCTCAGGGCATGTGCTCAGCGCCCGGCGGAGAACGCGCGCGCCCAGTCCTCGGGCTTGAAGCCGACGAGGACGGTGCCACCAGTGACGAGCACCGGCCGCTTGACGAGCTTCCCATCGGCGGCCAGCCAGGACACGAGCTCCGCGTCCGAGGCCGCGTCCACCTTCGCCTTGCCCAGCGCGCGGTAGCTCTGGCCGCTGGTGTTGAGCCACTTGCGCACGGGCAGGCCGCTCTTCGCAATCCACTGTCGCAGCTCGGCCTCGGAGGGGGGCGTGTCGACGATGGGGCGCACCTGGTGGGCCACGCCCTGCTCCTTCAACCACTTCAGCGCCTTGCGGCAGGTGTCACAGCCGGCGTAGGCGAGCACGAGGACGTCGTTCGGCATGCGGCGCGCTCTATCACGGCTCCACGCCGGTGAGGACCTGGACCACGCGGCGCGCGGCGCGGCCCGGCTTCACGCTGACGCGGTGGTGGAGCTGCGGCATGAAGGCGTGCGTGGAGCCGCGGGCCGTCTTCAGCGCCTTCAGCTCGCCCCGGCGCAGCTCGCGCGTCACCAGGTGCTCCGGCAGCCAGCCGTACCCCAGCCCCTCCATGATGGCGGCCTTCTTCGCCGCGAAGTCGTTGAGGTGCACCGTGGAGCGCGTCTCCAGCGAGGTGGTGCTCAGCTGCAGCCGCGGGTCCGAGCCGCGCACGGTGAGCAGCAGGTGCTCCGACAGCTCCTCGTCCTTGAGCTGCCCGCGCCGCTGCGCCAGCGGGTGTGAGCGGTGCGCCACCAGCACCGCCTTCAATTCCGGCAGCCGGTAGGTGCGCAGGCCCGGCAGCGTGGGCGGCAGCACGGACACCATCAGGTCCGCCTCCTCGCGCACGAAGGCCGCCTCCACCCCGGCGAGGAAGTCCGCGGACACGTGGAAGCGCGTGCTCGCCCCTTCCGCGCGCAATTCCTTGACGATTCGCAAGAGCGGCTCCGCGGGGAAGATGCCGTCGAAGACGATGCGCAGCGTGGGCTCCCAGCCGGAGCGGATCTCCGCGCACGCCGCCTCCAGCTCCCGCTCCGCCGCCAGCAGCTTCCGGCAGTGCTCCAGGATCCGCTCGCCCGCGGGCGTCAGCCGCGTGCGGTAGCCGCGCCTGTCCAACAGCGTCAGCTCCGTCTGTTCCTCCAGGGTCCGCAGCGCGTACAGCACCGCCGTGTGTCCCTTGCGCAGGGCCGCGGCCGCAGCGGCGAAGGTGCCGTGACGGGCGAGCGCATCCAGGGCGCGGGCCTGTTCCAAGGTGACATTCATGACGGCATTGTCCAATTAGCACAGTGCGGTTGCATTACTTTGTGACTAAAGCAACTCATTCTCATCCCCAGGTCGGAAATGACTGCGTGCTTCACGACGCACCGCGCCTTGATCAGTGGTGCGGGGTGTCATTCAGTGCGCGCTTCACCTGTTGGGAGGGGTATATGACGGGAAGGCTGTACAAGGCCCTTGCAGTCACGGCCGCGCTGGCGACGTCCGCGGCGAGCGCCCAGGAGTCCACCGAGAGCACTCCGGCGACGACCGAGGCCCCGGCGACGACCACGATGACGACGGCGACCTCCAGCGAGAAGAGCGGGCTGGAGATCGGCGTGGGGCTCGGCTTCCAGGCGGGCGCGGGTTACGTCTACAAGAATGGTCTGCGGCTCAACGGCACGGTCGGTGACGTGAAGCTCAGCGACGCGGCCAACGGCGGCATCGCCTTCGCGCTCGACCTCGGCTACCGCATCAACTCCCGGTGGTTCGCGGGCCTCTTCGGCCAGTACACGTACGTGCTGACGAAGACCAACCCGCTGTCCTGCCCCGAGGGCTTCGACTGCTCCACCAACCAGTTCCGCATCGGGCCCCAGGTGCAGTACCACTTCGCGCCTGACTCCGGCTTCGATCCGTTCGTGGGGCTCGGCTTCGGCATCGTGCTGCTGAACACCTCCATCAAGAGCGACAACTTCACCGTCCAGGTGCCGGGCGTCGGTGGGGTTCCCGGCGCCAAGCTGGACATCGACAGCAAGACGCGCGGTCCGGAGTTCATCAACCTGACCGTCGGCGGCCGGTGGAATGCCGGGGAGTCCTTCTCCTTCGGGCCCTACCTGAACGCCACCTACGCTCGCTACACCGTGCGCGCCGGCACCCAGACGGTGACCCTGCCTGCCACCCTGCCTGCCCCGTTCGGCGGCGCCACCACCGAGGCCCCGCTCGGCCCCGTGGATGACGGTCCGTACGGCCTCATCATCCTCGGCTTCCGCGGCACGTACACCCTGTAGTCCCTCCGTCCCGGGCCACACGGCCTGAGACGGCAGTCCACGAGGGCCCGGAGCGCCACGGCGCGCCGGGCCCTCTGCTTTTCTCCGAAGCCGGCTCGCGGGCGTGAGGGGCCCGCGACAGCCTCCGCGTGGCGTTTCGAGCCCGGTGATGCCGGGCGGAGCTGCTCCGGCCCATGCCCGTCCATGTGAGCACCCCGCCGGCCAGGGGCCCACCGGATGCGGGGCGCGAGGACTCCGGCGGGTTCCGATGACGTGTGACGCCCCGGCACGCCAGGGGGCAATCGCAGTCACTCGCCGGCACGTGCCAGCCCCGGGGGTGGACGCGCGACGCCTGCCACCGCCCGACACGGTGTATCTTCCCGTCGCATGAGCGACGCCATCGGCCGTTACAAGCAGCAGGCCGCCGCCTGGGCGGTGGAGGCCTTCTTCCGCCCGGGCATGGTGGTGGGGCTGGGCACGGGGAGCACCGCGGCCTTCGCGGTGCGGCGGCTGGCGGAGCTGCGCGCCGAGGGGCGGCTCTTGGACGTGCGGGGCGTGCCCACCTCGGTGGAGACGGAGGCTCTGGCGCGCTCGCTGGGCGTGCCCCTCACCACGCTGGAGGAGCAGCCGGTGCTGGACGTCACCATCGACGGGGCGGACGAGGTGGCCCCGGACCTGTCGCTCATCAAGGGCGGAGGAGGGGCGCTGCTGCGCGAGAAGATTGTCGCGCAGGCCAGCCGGCGCGTCGTCATCGTGGTGGATGCCGGCAAGCTGTCACCCAAGCTCGGCACGCGCTGGGCGCTGCCGGTGGAGGTGTTGCCCTTCGGCTGGCGCTCGCAGGCGCTCTTCCTCGAATCGCTCGGCGCGCGCGTCACCCAGCGCCAGCGCGCGGACGGCGAGCCCTTCCTCACGGACCAGGGCAACCTCGTGCTCGACTGTGCCTTCGGCCCCATCGACGACCCGGAGATGCTGGCCGCGCGCCTGGGCACGCGCGCGGGCGTGGTGGGCCATGGCCTGTTCCTCTCGCTGACGACGGACCTCGTGGTGGCCGGCCCGGATGGCGTGGAGCACCGCGCCCGTCAAGACTGACGCCCGCGCCTGTCCTCCTGCTCCACGAGCCAGGAGGCCGGTCCCACACGAATGGTGCACACGCGCGCCACCGAACGTGAATCCGGATTCACCTCTCCGGGTGGTAGCGTTCGCCCGCGCTCGCGGCCACCGGCGGCCGCGCGCACCCTCTGCCACGGGGTGGAGCCGGGTGCCGGGACGTGGGTACTTGTATGGCGTTGAAACTCGGCATTCTCCGGACTCCGAGCAGATGTCCCGAGCATCCGCGCCAGGGAGGACGAAACGCGTCAGTGGCGCTGCAAAGTGTGACGCGTTTCGCGCGCGGTCATGTCATCATTACCAGCCGCGACGGGGGGAGGGGTTACAGTCGTCATCGCGCTGGCACTCCAGAGGGGGTTTTTCTGGGAGTCGCTGGCCAGAGGGTGCCTTTCGTATGCGAATGATTCGTTTCAGTCTCCCCGCCGTGCTGCTGGCGGCCGCCTCCTGCACAGGCCAGACCGGAAATGGGGCAGAGCCGGTCGACGTCACCGAGGCGTCGCCAACGCGAGTGCGCCGGCTCACGCGAACGGAGTTCGACAACAGCCTCGCCGCGGTCATCCCCGGGATGCCTCCGCTGAGCGCGACTTTCGCTCCCGAGGACACCATCCTCGGCTTCAGCACGCACGACCGGCTGCAGGTGACGTCGCTGCTGGCGGACCAGATCGACAACGGCGCGCTCAACGCGTCGGTGCTGGCCTTCCGCACCCTGAAGATCTACGAGAAGTGCCCCGCGGACGACGTCGACAAGGAAAAAGAGGAGGCCTGCACCATGCCCCTCCTGTTCGACGTGGCCAGCCGCACCTTCCGCCGGCCCCTCACGGATGAGGACAAGAAGGAGCTGACCACCTTCTGGCGCGACCTGCGCGCCGTCGCCGACCCGCAGACGGCCCAGCGCACCTTCCTGCAGGGCCTCTTCGCGTCGCCCTCCTTCCTGTACCGCACGGAGCTGGGCGCGCCGGGCATGGGCCGCGACCAGGTCGTGCGGCTGACCCCGTACGAGATCGCCTCGGCGCTGTCCTACGCCATCACCGCGGCCCCTCCCGACGAGGAGCTGCTCGCCGCGGCGGCGGCCGATGCGCTGGACACGGCGGAGCAGCGCGAGGCGCACGCGCGCCGGCTGCTGGCCACCCCGCTGGCGCAGAAGCGCCTGTACCACTTCGTCACGGAATGGCTGGGCATCACGGGCCTGGCCAACATCACCAAGAACAATCAGGTCTTCCCCAACTTCAGCCAGGCCTTCAAGGACTCGAGCCGCGCGGAGACGAAGACCTTCATCGAGCACGTGCTGGCCAACGAGGGCGGCTCCGTCAAGGAGCTGCTGGGCGCGAACTACACCTTCGCGGACGGCCGCATGGCCACGTTCTACGGAAGGCAGAGTCCGACGCCGAACGGCGCGATTGGCCGCATGGAGCTGCCGCCCGAGCGCGCCGGCGTCCTCACCCACGCCAGCGTGCTGGCGACGTACGCGCTGTTCGACTCCAGCTCGCCCATCCGCCGCGGCAAGTTCGTCCTCACCCGGCTGCTGTGCCAGGAGGTGCCCTCGCCTCCGCCCACCATCGTCATCATTCCCCCCGCCGTCTCGGACGACACCACCACGCGCGACCGCTTCGCCGCCCACACCAACAACCCCAACTGCGCCGGCTGCCACGTCCGCCTGGACCCGGTCGGCTTCGGCTTCGAGAACTTCGACGGCCTGGGCAAGCACCGCACGACGGAGAACGGCT
Organism: Pyxidicoccus fallax; assembly: GCF_012933655.1. Taxonomy (GTDB): domain Bacteria; phylum Myxococcota; class Myxococcia; order Myxococcales; family Myxococcaceae; genus Myxococcus; species Myxococcus fallax. Next base: position 6,924 of record NZ_JABBJJ010000184.1, read on the forward strand.
TCCCCGTGGACGCCAAGGGCTCCATCGCGCACGCCAGCGGCGACTTCTCCTTCACCGGCGGCGGCGAGCTGGCCCGCTGGCTGGCCAACAGCGAGGACGTCGCCAACTGCGTTCCCCTGCAAATCTTCCGCTACGCCATGGGCCGTGAGGAGAGCGAAGTCGACCAGCGCTTGCTCTCCGACATGCGTGACGCCTTCAAGGCCAACCCGCGGCTCCAACTGGGTGAGGCGCTCGTGAGTCTCGTGCGCTCGCCCTACTTCACCCACCGGCGTACCGCCAACGAGTAGCCACCATGCTCCGCGACCTTTCCCGACGTTCCCTGATCAAGGCGCTGGCCGGTTCCTCCGCGGCGCTTCCCCTGGCCAACCTGCTTGGCACCACCGACGCGTACGCCCAGGCCACCACGCCGCCGCTGCGCTTCATCGCCATCTTCACGCCCCACGGGTGCATGCCGGAGTACTGGAACCCCCAGGGCGGCGAGACGGACTTCAACCTCGAGTTCGAGAACTCCCTGCTGGCCCCGCTCCAGCTGCACCGCAACCGCCTGCTGGTGCTCGACGGCGTGGACTACCAGGTGCTGTACGAGCACGGCCTGACGGGCCACGAGGGCGCGCCCGTCACCTTCCTCACCGGCAGCAAGGTCAGCACCGCCAGCGGTGACGACCTGCCGCAGAGCGCCTCGCTGGACCAGGTGCTGGGCAACGCCATTGGCGGCAACACGCGGTTCCGCTCCCTGCAGCTCAACGCGTGGGAGCAGTTCGGCGGCCAGCACGTCTACAACAGCATCAGCTTCACGGCGAACGGCTCGCGCGTGCCCTTCGAGCGCGACCCGGCCGCCGTCTACCAGCGCCTGTTCGGCAACGCGCCGCCGGCGGCCGCGGACCCGGCGACGGCCGCCAAGCACGTCTCGCGCCGCAAGACGATGGTGGACTTCCTCATCCGGGACGCTTCCCGCCTGCAGAAGCAGCTCGCCGGCGCGGAGCGCGAGAAGCTGGAGGCCCACCTGGAGGCGCTGCGCGACATCGAGCGCCGCCTGGGCTCGCTGAGCGTCTCGCCCACGCCGTCGCCCACGCCGCTGCCCGCGGACGCCGCGTGCAGCGGCGGCACCGTGCCTCCGGCCTACGGCGTGGACCAGCTCGGCAACCTCGCCCGCATGCCGGAGCTGACGCGGCTGCACCTGGACCTCATCGTCCGCGCCTTCGCGTGTGATTTGACGCGCGTGGTGACGCTGACGATTCCGGGCCCGTCCATGCCGTGGGTGCGGACCCCGGATGGCAACCCCGTCAACGAGGACGTGCACAACGACCTGGCGCACCGGCTGGACGTCACGCAGGAGCCGCTGCGCACGCAGATCCGCACGAAGATGGTGGCGGTGCAGCGCTGGTACGCCGAGCAGGTGGCGTACCTCATGACGCAGCTGGCGGCGGTGCAGGAGGGCAGCGGCACCGCGCTGGACAACACCCTCATCCTCTGGGGCAACGAGCTGGGCGACGCGGCGGGCCACATGAACGTGCGCGTGCCCACGGTGCTGGCCGGCGGCGCGGGCGGCAAGTTCCGCATGGGTCGCTTCCTCCGGGTGCGCCCCGCGGGCTCGGACCCGCTGTCGCGCTGGCCGGGCCCCGGCACGCCGCTGCCGGGCGCGGTCGCCCACAACAAGCTGCTGGTGTCCATCGCCAACGCCTTCGGCGTGAACGTGAACACCTTCGGCCACCCGGACTACATCGGGCCGATGCCGGGCCTGACCTGAGCCGTGCCTCAAGCGGCGGCCCGCCCGCCACGTGCTGAATGAGGGCCCCGTGGGCAGGCAGCGATGCCTTCCTCCGGGGCCTGCTTCATGTCTGGGTTCGATGGATGGCGGAGCCGGTGGGCGTGACGCAACGTCCGCCTGTCTTCGCTGTATCCGGGCTCACGGCCAGGAAGCGCACGTCGCCGCCGCCGGGCTCTCCGTCGTCCCCAGTCTCAGGGCCCGGGAGTACGCGTCTCCGCCGTCGCCACTGTCGTCTCGGCCTTACGGCACGGGCGTGCCCGCGTCCCCGCCATGCGTCGCCGGTGTCGCCGCGCCACCCCGCCACCGGCGCAGCAGCTCGCTCGCGCTGCCTCCGCGCTCCATCCTCGCCTGCGTCACCGCGTTGGCCGGGTCCAGCCGGATGACGAAACCCAGCGTGGGCTCGCCGCGCAGGTGGTAGCGCAGGTCGTCGATGCGCACCTCGCGGCCACCGTCCACCGTCTTCAGCGAGACGACGGGGAAGCGCGCCCACGCGAGGGCCTCCCTGACGGGCCGCACCGCGCGCACGTCCTCGGGGAGCGCGTCCACGGACGAGGCCACGCGCCGTGCCTCACGGGGCTCACCGGCCAGCGGCACGTCGCCCGCGGCGAGCACGCCATCGGGCAGCGTGGCCACGTAGCGCCAGGTGCCCACGGAGAAGGGCAGGGGGAAGACGCGCACGGTCCGGGCCTCCGGGTAGGTCGCCTCCACCCGCCGCGTCAGCACGCCCCAGGACGCCACCCGCGCGCCCACGTACGCGGCCGAGCACGCCAGCCCCACGAGCAGCGCCCGCCGCCACCGCGCGCGCTGGCGCCACGCCACCACGGCCGAGACCACCAGCGGCAGCGTCACCCACGGGTCCACCACCATCGTCCAGTCGAGGCTGAGCCGGGCGTCGGAGAAGGGCAACAGCAGCCGCGTCCCCCAGCCCGTCCACAAGTCGGGCAGCAGGTGCGCGAAGAGAACGGAGGCCAGGCTGGCCAGGAACACCGGCCCCGTTCGAGCGCCCCGGAAGAGGGCGCGAGCCACCCCAGTGGCCCCGAGCGCGACCACGGGCGTGAAGAGGAGCGAGTGCGACAGGCCCCGGTGGGCCTGGAGGGCCACCGTCACCGCGTCGCCGCTCGCCAGCAGCGTGTCCAGGTCCGGCAGCTCCGCGGCGAGCACCGAGGCCACCAGCACGGCGCGGTCCGTGGGCGAGGCGCGGGCCCCGGGAGGCGCGTCCGGCCGGCGCAGCGCCCCGATGGCGAGCCCGAGCAGTCCGTGGGTGAGGTTGTCCATGGCGTCGCCCGGGTGTACCGCGCGAGGCGCTTGCGCGGGAGCCCCAAACGAAGAAGCGGGACGCCCCATGGGAGCGCCCCGCTTCTTCAAGGCGTCAGCCTTCCAGCGGACGGGCCGCGACTACATGCCCAGCGCGCCGTTGATGAGCGGCGCGACAATCTGCATGCCGGGGTCCTCGTTGTTGTACCAGTTGGTCGGCTCGTAGATGCGGATGCGCTCGTTGTTGTTGATCCACCGCGACAGGAACGCGTCCATGCCCACGAACTCGCTGTAGCACTTGTACGTCTGGGTGTAGGGGAACTCAAGGTACTCGTACCAGTACCGCTTCCTCTCCATGTTCTGGCAGGCGTGCGCGCCGATGAAGGTGATGATGGTGCTGCAGTGGCTGGAGTTGATGGCGCGGTGGTGCGGGATGAAGTAGCTGAAGTTGTTGTAGAGCTTCATCTCGTTGACGAGGTTGTCCTGGTCCACCTTCCAGTAGGCGTGGACGGACTCCTGGTCATTGGGCGTGTGGAAGCGCTCATACGAGAAGCGCGAGTAGTTGTAGTCGCGCGTGTAGCCCGTGTACGCGAGCTGGTCGTTGGGGAACTCCAGCGCCACCATGCGGTTGATGCTGCCGAAGTCGTTCTGGTTGAACGTGGCCGGCAGCTGGCCGAACACGGAGTTCAGGTTCCAGGACTGGCGAATCTTGTCGTGCAGCGCGCGCGAGCGGTAGTTGACGTTGGGCGCCAGGAAGATGGGGCCCGAGTCATTGAGCAGGTAGCCGCGCGCCGGGTTGATGGTCTTCCGCACGAAGTAGTAGCCGGACCCCGTGGCGGTGCCGCCCGCGCTGTAGCCCGTCATCAGGAGCTTCTGCACGTTGGGGAACTGGGTGCGCGCCCAGTTGGCCACCGCCGTGGTGTTGGTGTAGCCCGAGTGGTGCCACGTCAGCGGCGGGTTCTGCCCCGTGGTGTCCGTGTAGGTCACCACGTTGTTGCCGATGTGCACGTCACCCGTGCAGTACGGCATGTAGACGATGTTCCACCCCTTGGTGACCAGGTCCTTGCGGCTGCGGCCCGGCAGGCCCGGGTCGGCGCCGTTGACGAGCGGCGACACGTACTTCGCCGTGAAGTCGGTGATGTAGCTGTCGGGGATGCCGTTGGGGTTGGCGGCGCCCAGCACGCCCGCGCGGCCGCTGCACGTCTCGTAGTCCCAGCACGCGCCACCTCCCTCCAGGAGGAAGAGCAGGTTGGGCGAGCCGGTGCGGTGGACCCAGAACTTGTACTGGGAACCGTTGCCGCACTTCGTCCCCGGGAGTTCCACCTTCTGCCAAGGGTAGTTGTTACCTCCGTCCACGAGCACGCTGACGATGGAGGAGACGATGACCTCTGCACGTGCCGCACCGGGCACCAGCGCTGCGGCCATCAGGCACGCCAGGAGTAGGCGCTTCATTCAGGAACCTCCGGGTTTGGTGGGAATCCCGGTCTATACAATACAATTGCAATAGAGTCAGGGCCTTTGTGCCTGTTTCATGTTTCATGGCACACACCTGCGTGTGATGCGTTGCGGCATCCGGGTTTGTGATGCATTGCGGCAGGGACGGTGGAGGCCGGGCGCGAAAGGCGCCGTATGAGCGGGTCGGGTTGCCACGTGCGCGCGGCGCGCGGTATTCGGGCGGCATGGCCGTGAACGCTCGGTGGAAGAAACTGCCGTGGATTGCCACGACGGGGGTGGTGGTGGGGCTGGCCCTGGTGCTCCTCCTGTGGCCGCGGGCCCCGGAGAATGCGCCGTCCACCCCTCGCGACGTGCCCCGGGTGGCCGTGCCGGTGGTGGCCCCGCCCCCGCCCTCCGCCGAGCCCGTGCCGGGGGCCGACGCGTCCGCCGCCGTCGCGGAGAACGCCGAGCTGGCGGAGCAGCCGGGCACACCGGAGCCCCCTCCGCCGGACCAGGCCCCCCAGCTCCACCCGGTGGACCTGGCGTCGCTGCGCGAGAAGCTGCCGGACAACCTCTACTGGGAGCTGGGCGCTCCCACGAAGGACCCGGAGGTCCTCAAGCGGCGCGAGGACGACGCGAAGCGCTGGAACGACCTCTACGGCAAGGTGCTCTCGGGCTCGGCCACGGAGGAGGAGGTGCGCCGCTACTACGAGCACCGCCGCCGCGTGTCGGAGGACTTCATCACCTTCGCCGGCGCGGTGCTCACCGAGTACGGCGACCGGCTGCCGGAGCAGGAGCGCGGGCTGTACGAGCTGAGCATCAACATGCACCGCACCCGCCTGGCGGAGCTGCCGGGGCAGGAGCAGGACGCGCTCGCGCGCCGGCAGGTCCAGGAGCAGCGCCGCGAGGCGTGGCGCCGCGGTCAGCAGACACCCTGAGCGGCGCGTGGGCCCCCATGCGCGTGGGGCCCCTCCTGCGCTCGCCTGTCCGCCCGCGCCTTCACCCGGCGTCGCGGTGACTGTTGGGTGCCGAGCAGATGCGCGATGGGCCGGAGTAGGGTGCGTGGTGGGGAAGGTGTTAATCGACGGAGCCTGACGCCGTGGCTCGGACCCTCACCAACAGCGTGGAACATCCCTTGACCGCACAGGGCCTCGCCAGCGCCGACTCGCGAGGGCCGGACGTCGCGGGCATCGACACCGTGCTGCTCGACCAGCTCCCGGAGAGCGTCGCCGTCTGCTCCCCGGACGCGGTGTGCCTCTACGTCAATCCCGCCATGGAGCGGGCCTTCGGCAGGCCCCGGGTGGAGCAGCTCGGCCGGGTGTTGTGGGAGCTGTACCCGGACATGCTGGGCGCCTCGTTCCAGGAGCGCTTCCTCCGGGTGGCGGAGACGGGCGTGGCGGAGGAGTTCGAGTGCCACGTCGCGCAGCGTGAGCGCTGGTTCGTGAAGCGCGTCCTGCGCGGCCACGGGCGCGTCTACGTCTTCTCGCGGGAAATCACCGCCGAGAAGAAGCAGGAGGCGACGCTGCGCGGCCTGTACGACGAGACGCGGCGCGCGCAGCGCCATGCCGCCTTCCTGGCCCAGGCCAGCGAGGTGCTGGCGTCGTCGCTGGAGCAGGAGCAGATCCTCCAGCGCATGGCCCACCTGGCCGTCCCCACGCTGGCGGACGGGTGCTGCGTGGACGTGCCCGGCCCGGACGGGCAGGTGCGCCGCATTGCCATGGCCCACGTGCGCCCGGCCCTGCTGGAGCTCACCCAGGCCTTCCACGCGCGCTTCCCCATCCGCATGGAGGACACGAGCGGCATCGGCCGGGTGCTGCGAGTGGGCGTCACGGAGTTCATCCCGGACCTGTCCCCCGCGCTGCAGGAGCAGGCGCTGGCCGGCGAGCCGGAGCGGCTCCAGGCTTCCCTGGCGCTGGGGGTGAAGTCCTATATCTCCGTCCCGCTCATCAGCCGGGGCCGGGTGCTGGGGGCGCTCACGCTCGTCAACACCGAGTCCACGCGCCGCTACACGCAGGCGGACGTGCGGCTCGCGGAGGACCTGGCCCGGCGCGCGGCCGCGTCGCTGGACAACGGGCGGCTCTACATGGAGGCGCAGGACGCCGTGCGCGCGCGCGACACGTTCCTCTCCGTCGCGTCCCACGAGCTGAACACGCCCCTTACCTCGCTCACCCTCAACGTCCAGGCGCTGCGCCGGGACTTGGAGGGCCGCTCCGCCGCCACGCCCGAGGCGCTGGGCGCCAAGGTGATGGCCGTGCAGCGGCAGCTCACGCGCCTGTCCAGCCTCGTGCGCGAGCTGCTGGACGTATCCCGCATCACCGCCGGCCGGCTCCGGCTGGAGCGCGAGGAGTTGGACCTGGCCGCGCTGACGCGGGAGATGGTGCCGCGCTTCTCGGAGGAGCTGGCGCGCGCGGGCTGCGAGCTGCGCCTGGACGCGCCGGGTCCCGCCACCGGCCACTGGGACAGGCTGCGGCTGGAGCAGGTGCTACAGAACCTCCTGTCCAACGCCATCAAGTACGGCCGGGGCAAGCCCATCGAGCTGCGGGTGGGCGCGGACGACGAGCAGGCCTGGCTGGTGGTGCGCGACGAGGGCATGGGCATTCCCCCGGAGGGACAGGCCCGTCTCTTCCAGCGCTTCGAGCGGCTCGCCAGCGAGCGGCACTACGGCGGGCTGGGGCTGGGCCTGTGGATCGTGAAGCAGATTGTCGACGCGCTGGAGGGCCGCATCCGGGTGGAGAGCGCGCCCGGCCAGGGCTCCACGTTCACCGTGGAGCTGCCGCGCCAGAAGGCGCGATGAGGTGCGAGCGCACGCCGGACGACACCACCCAGAGCTGGTGTGAGGTGCGCGTCACCGCCACGTGCAGGCGGCGGCGCGACTCGTCGTCGAGGGGGTAGGCCCGCGCGGTGACGTCCGGGAGGATGACGTAGTCGAACTCCAGGCCCTTCACGCTGCCCACGTCGGTGACGTCCACGCCGGGCTCGAAGGTGAACTCGCCGTCGCTCACGTGGCGGGCCCAGGGCATGTCGGCCACGACGCGGTAGACGGCCTGGGCGGATTCTGGACTGGCGGCGATGACGCCCACCGACGCGTGCGGCTCGCGGGAGACGAGGTCCCTCAGCGCCTCGCCGATGAAGAGCTGCGCCTGCGCCTCGTCCGGGAAGTGGTGGAAGCCCACGGGGGCGCCCGGGCGGCCGGCGTGCGCGGAGGCCTCGGGGGCCTGCGTGCCCAGCACCTGCCGCGCCAGCTCCACCACCGGCCGCGGGCAGCGGTAGGACACCTGCAGCCGGCACGTGGCGGCGTCGCGGATGTCCAGCTCGTTGAGGACCGCGGGCCACCCCGCGAAGCCGGCGTCCGTCTGCTGCATCTCGTCGCCCGCCAGCGTGCAGCTCTTGCCCTTGCCCAACAGGCGCCCCACGACGAACAGCTCGAAGAGGGAGAAGTCCTCCGCCTCGTCGAGGACGACGTGCGCCAGCCGGTCCAGCCCGAGCGACTCGTGCTGCGCCTTGAGGTACATGAGGATGGGCAGGTCCTCCAGGTCCACGGTGCCGGCCATCGCGTAGGGCGTGTCCTCCTCGATGGCCTTCCCGTCCACGGTGACGAGCCGGTCCGGGTCCGTGATGTCCTTTAGCTCCTTCGAGAGCGGCGTCGCGTGCTGCAGGCGCGTGTGCTCCAGCGTCTCGTCGATGGCGGTGCGCGGCAGCTCGCCGCGCGCGGCCTCCACCACCGACTCCAGGAAGCGCCGGTCGAAGTACGCGTCCGCCAGCCGCTTGCGCAGCTTGTCCAGCGTGGTGCTCGCCGCCTTCTTCGGCACGCCCACGCGGGCGGCCAGCGCACGCCGCAGCACGGGGTGGCGCTTGAGGCGCGACACCAGCGGCGGCGTGTCGTTCCACAGCTTGATGCCGGGCAGGTCGAACGCCTGGCGCGCGGCCGCGAGCAGCCACGCGTCGCGCGTCTGCACGGCGACTCCGCCCAGCCCCAGCGGCGCCAGCAGGCGGCGGGACAGCCGCGCCAGGCCCTCCTCCGGGACGATGAGCTTCATCCGCGACTGGGGGTAGGTCTGCGGGTCGTCGAAGGCGATCTTCGCCAGCCGGTGCAGGGCCACCGTCGTCTTGCCGCTGCCCGCGCTGCCCAGCACCAGCAGCGGCCGGTCCGCGCCGGTGCTGACGGCCTCGTACTGCTCGGCGTCCAGCAGCGCGGTGACGCCGAAGGCATCCTCGATGCGCCGGGCGCCCTTGCCGGTGCCGAGGAACTCCGGCCGCGCGGCGGTGCCGGTGCCGCCGGACTGGAGCGCGGTGACGTCGCGCCCCACCGCGTGCCACTCGCCGCCCGCGGCGCGCTCCAGCACTAGCGCGCCGGAGATGATGCGCGTGAGCTGCCCGCGCTCGATGACGACCAGCCGGCGCGTCTCCACGGTGCCCTCGGCCAGCCGCTCGCCGAAGTACTCCTCGTACGCGTCGCCCTCCTCGTAGCAGTAGAAGACGCGGGCCACCGGGGCGAAGCGCCAGTCGATGATGCGCACGCCCGCGCCCACGTCCGCGAAGGTGGTGCGGCCCAGGAGGTAGTCGCGCGGGCCGGCCGTGCCGTCCAGGCGCAGGTGCGCGAAGTACGGGGCCTGGGCATCCGGCAGGCGCGCGGACTCCTGGCGCTCCATGAGCGAGCGGGCCTGGTTCATCTGCGCGAAGAGGTGCGGCAGGTCCGCGACGGAGGCCGTGGCCACGTCGTCTCGCAGCACCTGGAGCTGGGCGACCAGCCCCTGCGTGTCCGTCCCGCGCGCGGCCTTCTGCCGCGCCGCCTCCAGCGTCGACTGGACGCGCGCGAGCAGCGCCTCCTCCTCGGCGATGATGGCGCGGGCGTGCTCTGGAAGGCTGCCAGGGACGTGGTTCATGCGCGGCAAGGTGAACCCTGGGGATGTGCAGGTCAACCCGTTGTTTTTCCTGGGGGAATTGCTACTTTATGGGCAATCGAAAAGGAGCGGACATGCGGCGCGTCACCCATCGACTGATGCTGGTGGGGCTGGCGCTCCTGGCGTGCTCGGCCTCCAGTCCCCGCACCGTCCTCTACGAGAAACAATCGCCGTACACGTTCATCTCCGTGACACAGGACGCGGAGGGCCGGCGCTACCTCCAGTTCGACCAGACGGGCGCGCTGCAGAGCGTGGTGTGGCCAGGGCAGCCCCTGAAGCTGGAATTGCCCTACACGCAGGTGTCCATGGTGGGGCTGGCCTTCGTGCCGGAACCGAAGCGCATCCTCGTGGTGGGGCTGGGCGGCGGGGCCATGCCCATGTTCCTGCGCGCGGTGGTGCCCGCGGCGCACATCGACGTGGTGGACATCGACCCGGACGTGGTGAAGGTGGCGAAGGAGTACTTCGGCTTCCGGGAGGACGAGCGCCTGCGCGCGCACGTGGCGGATGGCCGGGGCTTCGTGGAAGCGGCACGCCCGCCGTACGACCTCGTCTTCCTGGACGCGTATGGGCCGGACAGCATCCCCGAGCACCTGGCGACGCTGGAGTTCCTCGCGGCGGTGCGCGCTCGGCTCGCGGAAGGCGGCGCGGTGGTGGGCAACGTCTGGGAATTCCCTCCCAACACGCGCTTCGACTCCATGGTCCGCACGTGGCAGGTGGGCTTCCAGCAGCTCTACACGTTCGACGTGGAGGGCAGCGGCAACCGCATCCTGGTGGGGCTGGCCCACGCGCGGAAGCAGGAGCGCGCGGCGCTGGAGGCCCGCGCGGAGAAGCTGGAGCGCGCGAAGGGGCTTCCGTTCGACCTGAGCGAACACATCGCCGATGGCTACGAGGACGCGACGAAGCGCAAGCCGCGCGGGCAGGTGCTGAAGGACGCGGCCTTGCCGAAGCCGAAGGCCGCGCCCACCCCCTCGCCCTGAGAGGCCGCGGGACGACGACTCCGTCCGGAGCTCAGGGGCCGGTCAGCAGGCTGCCCGAGGTAGAGGCCCGGAGGAAGAGGTTGGCGAGGTCTTCCTCCCAGGACTCTTCAGGCATGTCATTCTCCCGGTAGACGATGGAGGCGGCTTCCGGCGCCAGCGGCATCCGCACGATGACGGTGTTGAGGACGCCCTTGGGATCGTCCAGTTCCCCGCCGCGCCACAGCGTTCCATCCGGTGTCAGCGCGGCACCCCAGTTGAGGTTCGCTCTGAGTCCCGGCGGATAGTCGGCGTACGTGCCCAGCCGCTTCACCTCTCCGGTCGCCTTGAACTCCACGGCCAGGTGCGTGTTCGGAGCTTTCGCGTCGTGATAGGCGACGATGAAGCCGTCCGCCGTCGCCCTGGCGGTGAGGAGGGAGTACTGGCTGGTGGGGAACGTCTCCCCCGAGAGGGGAACCACCTGGTTGTCGGCATCCAGCAGCGAGTGACTGCCGGGAGCCGTGTAGGAGGTGACCAGCTTGAGACCCTTGTTCCCCAGCGCGAGCGGGAGATAGCCTTCCGGGATGGCTCGGCTCCCATCCTCGTTGAAGTAACCCCCACTGGAGCAGCCGATGAAGAACTTGCCCGTATCCGGCCACACTTTGATCCGGTCCACCCGGTCGTACAGGCTGTAGTCGCACTTCGGCACCGGGACCTCGATGTCGTTGAGCCACGCCTCCTCGGGCACTTCGTAGGTCTTGTAGTACGGGTGTTGCGTGAACGCGTCCGGCACCAGCTCGTACACCTTCCCGTCATGCGAGAGGTAGAAGAGCTTGCCGTCCGTGGGGCGGATGACGCGCCCCCCTCCGTGGGGCACGTAGAGGGCCACCTTCTTCGGCTCGTGCACTTCGGCGTAGGCGTAGAAGAAGGCTCCGCCTTCCAGGTTGCCGCTGAAGTAGATGCGCTCCGGGTCGAACCGCCCCTCTTGGGGCGGCGGCGTGCCCCCGTCGGAGCTCGTGCTCGTGCCCGCGTCCGTCCGCGTGCCCGCGTCGGTGCTCGGAGTGACCACGGGAGGGCGGCCGGGCGTCGTGGGTGTCTCCCCGCAGACGTCGGGGCGCTCGTCGCAGAAGGAGTCACGGGCACCGCCCGAGTCATCGAAGTTGAGACAGGCGCCCAGCAGCGCGGCGGCACCGAGGGCGAGCCCCGAGGCGTGAATGGCTTTCATCATGACGAGCGGTCTCTCTCTCAGGGCAGGGGGCCGCTGAAGACGGCGGCCAGCCCGCCGCCCCGGGTGACGGTGATGTTCGCGGAGGGGCCGTAGTCGTCCGCGTCGGAGTCCTTGGCCCCCGAGTTGTTCAGCGCGAGCACGACGCCCACGCCCAGGCCCACGAGGCCGGCGCCCGTCAGGCCCCAGCCAATCTGCTCCATCCGCTTGCCGCTGTTCACCTTCGCGGTGAGGTCCCCCCGGGACTGGATGCTCGGGTCACCCGCGCTCAGCTTCGAGTGGGTGCTCCTGGCCAGCCCCCAGCACGTCACGCCGCCCGCCACCAGCACGCCGCCGCCGATGACGACTGGCACCCAGGCGCGAGAGGGCTTCGACGCCGAGCGCACCTCCGCCTCCGCCTCTGGCTCCGACGGGATGGGGTCGTGGTCGTCGGACTCCTCCTCGTCGCTGTGGGACCTGGGGAAGCGCATGCCGGGCCCACGCTGCGCGAGGAGGACTCGCGGCGCGTCGTCGTGGGACAGGGACACCGGGGGAGCGAAGCTGGCACCAGAGGTCAGCGAGGCCGCGATGAGGCCCGCGTAGGACAGGAGCATGGCGCCGACACGGTGGCGGAACATTCAATGATTGGCAAACCACGCCCGGGCTGGTGCGGGCAGTGAGGGGGTTTCATACCGGATGTGAGGGATGAACCCGGGAATCCGTCTGTCTTTTCCGGGGCTGGCGGTGTGTCAGGGAAATGCTCTACCCAGGGTCGGCTTCGCACCATCCCCTCGCATCGGGACATTGCGTGGGGGATGCAGGGCCGCGATGCTGGCCGGCCGTGCGGCCATGTCCGCGAGGAAATCCATCGTGAGCCGGAACCGCGACTGGAAGGGGCGGCTGTTCTTCGGGCCCCGGCGGCTGCTCTACGCCGGGCCGCTGGGCGAGACGCGCCCGCACGCGCACCACACCTTCCAGCTCCTTCTGTCCTTCGGCGAGCCGGTGGCGCTCCGGGATGGGGCGCAGCGGGAGGCCCTGTGCCACGCGGCCGTCATCCCTCCGGACGTCGAGCACACCGTGGTGAGCATGGTGCCCGCGGGCGTCGTCCTGCACGTCAATCCAGACGACCTCGGGGGCCGCCAGCTACGGACGCTGGACATCGGCCTGGACGTGGAGGCGTGGCGCCGCGCCGGAGAGCTCCTGCGAGCCTGCGCCGTGTCCTCGCCGCCGCGGCGGTGGGCGGAGGCGGAGGCGCTCGCGCAGTCGATGCTGCGGACACTCCAGGCGGACGCGGGCCCGCCGCCTCCGGCGCATCCGGCCATCAAGAAGCTGCTGCGCCTGTTGCCGGAGTCGCTGGAAGGAGACGTGCGCCTGTCCACGCTCGCGTCCCAGGTGGGGCTGTCCGCGGGGCGGCTGTCGCACCTGTTCGGCGCGGAGGTGGGCCTGCCGCTGCGGCCCTACGTCCTGTGGCTGCGGCTCCACCGCGCCGCCGCTGAATTGCGCGAGGGCGCCTCCCTCACGAGGGCGGCGCACGCGGCGGGCTTCACCGACAGCGCGCACCTCAGCCATGCCTTCCGGCGCACCTTCGGCCTCAACCCCTCCGAAATCGCGGGCGTCGTCGAGTGGGTGCCCCCGCCTCCGGAGTAGCGAGTTCTTACAAGCCCGCGACCCGTGACCCGAGCGACGTTGAGGGCACACGGGAGGAAGCCATGCCGATGAAGCCGAAGCTGCGCGCCGCCTTCGAGGCGGAGCTGCGCGAAGCCACCGCGTCCGAGAGTCGGGGAGAGGTCGCCCGCGCCTGGCGCCACCTGGAGCGGGCCCACGTCCTCAGCCAGGCGTACGCGGGGCCGCATGTCCGGGTGCACTGCCGCATGTTCGCCTTCGGGTGGCGGCGGCGCGACGCGCGCGAGCTGATGGGGCAGCTCGCCCGCATCCTGGTCGCCGGGCCCGGCTCCTGGCTGGGGCGGGCGCCGCTCGGCAATACCGGCGGCGCCAACGTGGGCATCCTCACGCCGATGCCCATTCCGGAGGACCTGCGGGCCCTGCTGGACGCGTGAGGGGGCGGCGTCAGCGGGCCCGGGGCCCAAGCTCGGCCTGGAGCGTCTGGTGGGCCATGCCGGCCATGCTCTCCGCCAGCGAGTGCACGGAGCGGGTGGCGCCCTGGGTGTCCTGGACGGCCGTCAGCGTCACGCGCATCTGGGCGTTCAGCTCGCGGATGGCGTCGGCCATCTGCCGCGTGCCCGTGTCCTGCGTGCTGACGGCGGAGGTGATCTGCCGCATGCTCGCGCTCGTCTCGCCGATGATGGCGGCGAGCTTCTGGAGCTGGGCCCCGGACAGGCGCACCGCGTCCACGCTCTGACGGACGCGCTCGTCGCCCGCCTCGCTGAAGCGGGCGGCCTCGCGCATGCTCTTGCCGACGCCGTCGAGCACCTCGCGGATGCGGTTCGTGGCCTGGATGGACTGGTCCGCGAGCCCTCGCATCTCGCGGGCCACCACGCCAAAGCCCTTGCCGCTGTCGCCGCTGCGCACCGCCTCGATGGCGGCGTTGATGGCCAGCATGTTGGACTGGTCCGCCAGGTTCTTCACCTCGTCGACGATGCCGGCCACCTCCCGGGTGCGCCCCTCGAGCGCGAGGATGCGCCGGGCCATCTCCGACACCTCCGCGCGGATGGCCTCCAGGTTGGACAGCGTCTGCTCCAGGGCCGTCGAGCCCTCGCGGCCCACCTGCTCGGCGCTCTCGGCCGCGGCGGAGAGCTCGCTGGCCCTCTGTGCGGTGAGCTGCGACGACTGGCGGATCTCCTCCACCGTCTGCTCCGCCTGCTGCAGCGACACCGCCTGCCGGCTGACGCCCGCGGCCTGCTCGTCGCTGGACGAGCGCAGCTGCTCCACCACGGTGGCCAGCTCCCCGGCGCCGCTGCCCATGCGCTGGGCCAGCTGGCGCACCTCCTGCTGCCGCGACTCCAGCTCGCGGGTGTGGGTCTCCAGCGTCCGCACCACCTGGACCGAGTGGCGGCCCACCACCGCCACCAGCGACACCGTGAGCGCGAGGTAGCCCCAGTGGGTGACGTTGCCCACCGAGACGTCCAGCCCCAGGTCCAGGACGGAGAGCATGGTGATGAAGAGGGAGAGGACGAGGCCCCCCAGGCCGAGCACGAAGAGCCGGGCGTCGGGGTTGCCCCGCCGCGCCTCCACCGCCGCCACTCCGACGCACGCCAGCAGGACGACGACGCAGAGCAGGAGGAAGGGCACCAGGAGCCGCTGGCCGAGCTCCGGGCTCGCGAGGGTGATGATGGCGAGCAGGACGGAGATGGCGGAGAACCCGATGGAGCCCTGGCGGAACCAGCGCATCCGCTCGCCGAGGAGCGCGTCCGCGACGAACGCCGCGAGGCCTGCCACGACGAAGCACAGGCCCATGCGGATGCACCGCATGCCCACGGTGTGCGCGTCCCAGAGCGCCGTGAGCATGCCGCTCACTCCGATGAGAATCATGCCGCCGCTGGTGGCGAAGACGCACAGCCCCAGGATCATCCGCCGCCGCCAGTGCAGGGCGAAGGCTCCACCGGCCACGAAGGCCATGACGAGCAGGAGGATGCCCATGACGAAGGGGGCCTGGCCCTTGCGGATGGCCGACGAGAGCAGCGCGTGGCGCGCCCCCACCCGGGCCTCCCCGACCACGCCGATGCGCGACAGGGACGACTGGATGCGCAGCAGCACGCGCCCGCCGAGCACCTCGCGAGGCAGCGGCACGAGGTGGAACGACATGCTCTCGGAAACTTCGCGGCCGCCCGGGTTCAGCTTGCCGCTGGCGTAGATGCGCTGGCCGTTCGCATACACCTCGAAGGCGATGGAGACCTCGCCCAGGAAGAGCGCGGGCTCGGACCAGTCACCCTCGGGCACCGGGATGCTGAGCCACAGGAAGGAGTGCGCGCCGCGGCCGGCGGGCTCCGTGAGCGCGTCCGTGGGGCGCCAGTCCTCCGTCGCGCCCGACTCCTTCGCCCACGCGGGAACGCCTGTCTCGCTCCGGGGCGCGTCACCCCAGCGGAAGCGCCAGTCCCGCAACACGGGAACGGAGCCGTCCGTCACGGATGCGGCATGGGCCACGGGCCCGGGCGCGAGCCACAGGAGCAGCGCGGCGCCCAGCAGGGCGAGCCGGGTGAGCGGCGCGGCCATGGGGTGACACCGACGGGAGGAGTTTCGCCGAGAACGAGGAGAGGTCGCGAACGGGCGGGGCGCGGACGCCAGGGCCCGATGGAGGACGGCCATGTGTCCGTGATGCTCCCGCGCGCGAGGGTGGCTGTAAAACGGGTCACTTCAGGCCCGCCCGGCTGGCGTCCTGCGCTGCGTGGGAGTGCCCCAGGGGCGTCGCGATGGACACCGGACATTCGCGCTCGCCTGTCGCGACGCGGCGTGCAATCGGGACACACTCTTCGCCAGAGTCACCTGTCGCTTTCTCGTACTGGGAGGGGAATGAGATGGCCTCGCTGACACGCCGTGGTCTGCTCAAACGAGGGCTGCTTGGCGGCGCGGTGCTGGCATTGGGAGGCAGCACCCTGCTGGCCACGCGAGAGGGACTGTCGCTCCCGCCGCCGCCCGAGGGTCTCCAGGTACTCGGCCCGCGTGAGTACGCCACGCTCCAGGCGCTCGCTCGCCGGGCCTTCCCGCCACGCCCGGGCTGGCTGGACGCGGACACCGCGCGCGTGGCCCTGACGGCGGACGGGCTGCTCGCGCGGGGAGACCCGGCGGTCGCGGCGGAGGTGAAGCAGCTCCTGGGGCTCTTCGAGAACGCGCTCGCGGGCTTCCTGCTCTCCGGCCGCGTCACGCCGTTCTCCCGGCTGTCGCCCGAGGCGCAGGACGCCGCGTTCGAGGCGTGGCGCGACTCGCGCCTCGTGGTGCTGCGCACGGGGCACCATGCGCTGCGCTCGCTGGTGTACAGCGCGTACTTCATGCACCCGGCCGCGGTGGCGGCCACCGGCTACTTCGTGCCGGAGGGCTTCCACGACCCGAACGCGCCCGTGTGGAAGGGCGGAAGTCCCCGGCCCCTCTCCGCGAAGGAGGGCTCCACGCCATGAGCGGCCGCATCTTCACGGGAGACGAGCTGACGGAGGATCGCGTCATCACCTGCGACGTGTGCGTGGTGGGCAGCGGCGCGGGAGGCGGCGTGCTCGGCCACGAGCTGGCGCGGCGCGGCCTGGACGTGGTGATGCTGGAGGAGGGGAGCTACCGCACCCGCCGCGACTTCGACATGAAGGAGTCCACGGCGTACACGACGCTGTACCAGGAGCTGGCCAACCGGGCCACGGACGACCTGGCCATCAGCATCCTCCAGGGGCGCGGCGTCGGCGGCGGCACCACCATCAACTGGTGCGCGAGCTTCCGCACGCCGCCGGAAATCCTCGAGCGCTGGCGCGACGTGCACGGCGTGAAGGGGCTGGACGCCGCCACGCTGGCGCCGCACTGGGACTGGCTGGAGGCGCGGCTGAACATCCGCGACTGGCCCATCGAGAAGGCCAACCGCAACAACCAGCTCCTCTGGGAGGGGCTGGGGAAGCTCGGCTACAGCCGGGGCACGGTGAAGCGCAACGTGAAGGACTGCGCGTCCCTGGGCGCGTGCGGCCTGGGCTGCCCCACGGACGCGAAGCAGTCCATGCTGGTGACGCTGATTCCGGACGCGGTGGAGCAGGGGATGCGCCTGTTCGCCAACGTCAGCGCGCGCCGGCTGGAGATGGAGGGGATGCGCGTGGTGGCGGTGCACGCGGACGTGCTGGACCCGCGCACGGACCGGCCCTCCGGACGGAAGCTGACGGTGAGGCCGAAGGTGACGGCGGTGTGCGGTGGCGCCATCAACTCGCCGGCGCTGCTCCTACGCAGCGGGCTCGCCGCGCGGGGACTGGTGGGCAAGCGCTTCTTCCTGCACCCGGTGGTCGTCTCCACGGGCCGCTTCCGGGAGCGGGTGGAGGCCTTCTTCGGCGCGCCGCTCACCGTGTACTCGCGGCAGTTCATCGACCGGGGGCCGGGGAAGCTGGGCTGGCTCATCGAGGTGCCGCCCATCCACCCCCTGCTGGCCTCGGTGACGACGCCGGGCTTCGGCGCTTCGCACCTGGAGCTGATGGAGAAGCTGCCGTATGCCAACGCCATCCTCTCCATCACCCTGGACGGGGTGCAGCCCGGGGACAACGGCGGCACGGTGTCGCTGCGCGGCGAGGGCGAGTACACGCGGCTGAAGGTGGACTACCCGCTCACGCCCTTCCACTGGGAGGGCTTCCGCGAGGCGCTCAAGGTGTCCGCGCGCCTCCAGTTCGCCGCGGGCGCGGAGGAGGTCATCAGCCCGCATTCGACGCCGGTGGTGATGCGCGGCGAGAAGGACGTGGCGATGTTGGACCGCGCGCCCTACGAGCCGCTGCGCTGCCGCGTGGCCAGCGCCCACCAGATGGGCGGCTGCGCCATGGGCGGCAGTCCGAAGACGAGCGTGGTGGACAGCACGCTGCGCTACTGGGACGCGGACAACCTCTTCGTGGTGGACGGCTCGGTGTTCCCCACCGCGCTGGGCGTTAACCCCATGGAGACCATCCTCGGCCTGGCGCACTGGGGCAGCCAGCACGTGGCCGCTGCGGTGGGCGGGAGGAGCTGACTCCTCGCCTGCTTTCCGTTCACCCGAGCGGGGGCGTGGCGGGGCGTCCGCTACGCTCCGGGCGACTGCCTACCTTCTGGCGAGCGAGGACCAGTCAGGAGGGCGGGCC
>NZ_JABBJJ010000185.1 GCF_012933655.1 Pyxidicoccus fallax
GCTCCCCCCCTGCACCTCCAGGTCCGTCAGCAGGGCGTCGCGCCCCGCTGTCACCACCGGGGCGTCCGGCCCCTTCGCGTAGAGGACCGAGCCGGCCCCCCCGCCCTCCACGCGCACATCCGGGGGGAGCGTGAAGGGGCCGGTGTAAGTCCCCCGCGCCAGGTGCACCGTCAGCGGACCGGGACGGACCAGTGCCTCGGCGAGCGAGCGCAGCGGCCGCTCGCGCGAGCCATCTCCGGGCTTCCACCCCGCCGGGTCCACCCACACGTGGGTGCGGGTGACCTCCACCGCGGGGGCTTCGCGCGGAACCTGGGTCCGGCAGGCGCACAGCACGAGGAGCCACGGGAGGAACGTTCGGAAGCGCACGCGAGCGGGCACTCTAGCGCCTCCTCGCGGGGCGGTGGGGAAGAGCGATCAGCGCGCCCCGCCAAGTGATCATTATTCCAAAGACTTTATTCCAGACACGATCACCCGGAGGCCCTTCAAAAGCTCACCACGGGTGGAGTGTCGTCATGTGACAGAAGCGACGGACTTCTCCTCTGTACGTCCGGTGTTTCAGAGGGCCAAGTTTTCGCCCGGAGGCCGATTTTCCGGCCCCGGAGCGCGGTCAGCATTGACAGGGAAAAGAGCGATTTGTTACCACCGGGCAGGTAAGGACTCTCAAGACCAGACAACGCAAGGCAAGGACGGAGGGGCGTAATGACCAAGGCAGAGCTCGTCGAGGTGGTGGCGGCGCAGACACGTCTCACCAAGAAGTCCGCGGCGCAGATCCTCGACATCGTCTTCACCAACATCGGCAAGGCGGTGAAGAAGGACGCCCGCTTCAGCTACCCCGGTTTCGGCACCTGGTCGGTGCGCTCGCGCAAGGCGCGGAAGATCCGCAACCCGCAGACCAACGAGATGATGAAGCTGAAGGCCTCGAAGACCATCGGCTTCCGGCCCGCCAAGGAGCTGAAGAACTCGCTCTGAGCCTTCCCGCGCGGCGGACCTCCGGGCTCCATGTTCAGGGGCGCTGACCCACGGGGCGGCGCCCCTGATGCGTTGCGGGGCCCTGTGCGGCACGGCTCGAGGCCATGGGCACCCGCTCGGACGGGGTCTCCTCCCCGCCGAGCGCGTCCAGCGGGTCCACGGGCTCGCCGTCCCGCCACAGCTCGAAGTGCAGGTGGACGCCGGTGGCCAGGCCCGTCTCGCCGGCGAGGCCGAGCGCGTCACCGCGCGCCAGCACCTCACCCGGCTCCACCAGCACGCGGGACAGGTGGCTGTAGCGCGTCACCCAGCCGCCCGCGTGCTGCACCTCCACCTGGTTGCCGTGGTCGCCATTCCACCCGGCTCGCAGCACCACGCCCTTCTCGGCGGTGTAGATGGGCTGGCCGAGCTGCGCGGCCAGGTCCACGCCGAGGTGGCGGCGGTGCTGGCCCGTTATCGGGTGCCAGCGGTACCCGTAGAGGCTGGTGATGGAGACCGGTGACAGCGGCCACGTGAGGCGGGGCAGGCCCTCCAGCTCCTCCGGGTGCTCCTGTCGGTGCATCACCGCCATGAGCAGGGCGAGCCGCCCCACGCGCACCATCACCCCTTCCGCCAGGGCGCCGGGCATGTCGCCGTAGGTGCGGCCGTCCTGCTCCAGCTCGGCCTCCAGCACGCTCCGGGCCTTCTCCACGCCGCGGGCGTCAGAGGGATCCAGCGTCCGTGACATGAAGCCGTCCAGCGCGCGCGTCATCCACGCCCAGTTCGCCTCCTGGGCGGCCGGCATGGCGCCTCCGCGCGCCACCTGCTTGCGGTACTCGCGGGCCCGCTCGGAGAACGCGGCGAGCGCCGCTTCCAGCTCCTTGGAGGAACGGGGGCGGACTTCCCGCGCGATGGGCACGGGCGGAAGGTCCTCGGCGGACGCGACGGCGGGAGACGCGCCGTACAGCTCCTCGAAGCTCATCTTCTCCGCGCGGGGCGCGGCACAGGCGCAGACAGTGAGGAGGACGAGGAGGCTGAGGCGGCGCACGGCACCGCGAGCCTAGCACGGCATGCCCGGGCCCTTCCTCACGCCGCCAGAGCGGGGCGCGGGGTGTTCGATGGGCCCCGTTTCACCACGCGTGGGAGCGGGTGGGAGCGGCCACCCGCCCTTGCGTGTCAGGCCACGGCGCGGCGGATGCGGGCGACGGCCTCGTCGATGTCCTCGGCGGACACGTCCAGGTGGGTGACGAGCCGCAGCGTGCGCGGGCCGCCCGCGGGGTTGGTGAGCACGCCGTGCTTCGTCAGCAGGTCCACCATCTCCATGGCGGGGCGGGAGAACTCGGCGAAGACCATGTTGGTCTCCACCTGCGCCGCGTCCACCTTCACGCCCGGCACCTCCGCCAGCAGCGCCGCCAGCCTGCGCGCGTGCGCGTGGTCCTCGGCGAGCCGGGCCACGTGGTTGTCCAGCGCGTACAGCGCCGCCGCGGCCAGCAGGCCCGCCTGCCGCATGCCACCACCGAGCCGCTTGCGCAGCCGCCGCGCCTCGTAGATGACGTCCTTGCGGCCCGCCAGCACCGAGCCCACCGGCGCGCCCAGGCCCTTGGAGAAGCACACCGACGTGGAGTCCGTCAGCTTCGCCCAGGCCGACGCCGGCACGCCCGCGGCCACCTCGGCGTTGAACAGACGCGCGCCGTCCAGGTGCACCGCCAGCTTCGCCTTGCGCGCCGCCTCCACCACCGCGCGGAAGCGCTCCACCGGCCACACCGAGCCGCCGCCGCGGTTGTGCGTGTTCTCCAGCGACAGCAGGCGCGTGCGCGGCGCGTGGATGTTCTCCGGGCGCACCGACTCCGTCACCTGCTCCGGCGTCAGGAGGCCCCGCTGGCCCGGCAGGGGCTGCGGCTGCACGCCCCACAGCGCCGGCACCGCGCCGCCCTCGTACTGGATGATGTGGCTGCCCGCCTCGGTGAGGACCTCGTCACCCGAGCGGCAGTAGGCGCCGATGGCAATCTGGTTCGCCTGCGTGCCCGACGGCGTGAAGACGGCGGCCTCCAGTCCGAGCCGCTCGGCCACCCGCTCCTCCAGGCGCCGCACGGTGGGGTCCTCGCCATAGACGTCGTCCCCCACCTCGGCCTCGGCGATGGCGCGGCGCATGGCGGGAGTGGGCTTCGTGACGGTGTCGGAGCGGAAGTCGATGGGCTTCATGGGTTTCTCGAAAAGGGTTGGCCCCAGCCGGTGCTTGGGCTCGCGGCAGGGGTGACATACAACGGGCGCGTGCCTGGACGTGAGACGGCGGCGGAGAAGAAGCAGCGCGCACTGACGGTGATGGACCGGCTGGCGGCGGACATGCCGGATGCCCGCATCGAGTTGGACTACCGGACGCCTCTGGAGTTGCTGGTCGCCGTCATCCTCTCCGCGCAGTGTACGGACAAGCGCGTCAACATGGTGACGCCCGCCCTCTTCCAACGTTTCCCCGACGCCCGGGCCTACGCGTCGGCAGAACCGACGGACGTGGAGCCGTTCATCCGCACCTGTGGCCTGTACCGCGCCAAGGCGAAGAACATCGTCGCGGCCGCCCGGGCGCTCGTCGAGGCGCACGCCGGGCAGGTCCCCCTCCAGCGCGCCGTGCTGGAGGGACTGCCGGGCGTGGGCCGCAAGACTGCGGGCGTGGTGTGCATCCACCTGGGCGGCGACGCGGCCTTCCCCGTGGACACGCACGTGAAGCGGCTGGCGTACCGGCTCGGCTTCACCACGCGGGAAGACCCGGACAAGGTGGAGCTGGACATGCAGGCGGTGCTGCCCGAGGAGCGGTGGACGCTGGGGCACCAGCTCCTGGTGTGGCACGGGCGGCGGACGTGCTTCGCCCGCTCGCCCGCGTGCGAGCGCTGCGTCGTGGCGGACCTGTGCCCGAAGAAGGGCGTGCGCGCCACGGCCGCCGCGGCTACCGCGAAGAAGCCGACGCGGCCGGCCGGCGCTCGCGCTCGCGCGAGGTCTTGAGGCGCTTCATCCGGCCGCGGATGAGCTCGCGCTTCAGCGTGGAGACGTGGTCCACGAAGACGGTGCCGTCGAGGTGGTCCGCCTCGTGCTGCACGGCGATGGACAGCAGCCCCTCGCAGCGCAGCGTCTGCTCCTGGCCGTCCACGTCGAGGAACTTCACGGTGACGACGGCGGCGCGGTCCACGTCCTCGGACTCGCCGGGGATGGAGAGGCAGCCCTCGGTATACGTCGTCTCTCCCTCCATGGAGATGATCTCCGGGTTGATCATCGCGATGGGCTTCAGCTCGGGCTGACGCGAAGTGGTGTCCAGGACGATGACGCGCTGGAGCACGCCCACCTGCGGGGCGGCGAGCCCCACGCCCTCGGCGGCGTACATCGTCTCGAACATGTCCTTCACCAGCGTGCGGACGGCGTCGTCCACCTTCGCCACGGGCCGGGCCTTCTGCTTCAGGATGGGGTCGGGCCAGATGAGGATGTCTCGAACCATGGACGCCCTCTTAACTCCCTCGAAGCGGGCGGGCAACCACCGGCCGGGGGCCCTGGCCGCGCGGGAGCACGGCCGTCCCCCGGGCATCAGTCGAGCAGGCTGCGGGCGTACTCCGAGCGCAGCCGGTCATCTCCCAGGGCCTGCGCGGCCTCGGAGAGCACGTTGCGGATCTGCTGCGCGCGGTGCTGCAGCGCCGGGTCCGGGTGCCCCGCGAAGCGCAGCGGGTGGAACTCGGCGGCCAGCAGCTCGTAGGCGCGCTTGACCTCCTCGCTCCCCGCCGTGCGGGCGAGGCCCAGCACGGTGAAGTAGTCGGCGTCCTGGATCTCCTCGAACTTCGCCTCCAGGCGGCGCACGTCCAGCTCCGGCGGCAGCTCGCCGGTGTCCTCGTCCGTCGCGGGCTGGAGCGTGATGAGCCCGAGCGTCCGCGCCACCGCGAGCGCCTTGAGGGCCGAGTCCTGCGGCAGGCCGGCGCCCAGGAGCAGGGCCTCCAGCGTGTGCTCGCCGTCCACCTGGGACAGCAGCTGCAGGTCGCGCTGGGACAGGCCGAAGTCGTCGGGGGACATCTGGATGTCGCCCCGGGTGACTCGCGCGCGCAGGCTGCCGGCGGACTCCAGGAGGGACTCGGCGGTGAGGGTGTTGCGCAGGGCCTCGGCCAGGAGGTGCAGCGGCGGACGCGTGGCGGCGGCCAGCGCCACCTCGTGCGGCGCCGGCTCCACGACGAGCCGGTACAGCGTGGAGGGCTCCGAGAGGGCATCCAGGAAGACCTGCTCGGTGTAGCGCTGCACGAGCGGCACGGCCTCGGACTCGCGCAGGTAGCCGCGGCCTCGCAGCGCGTCCAGCAGGGCGCTCGTGGTGGCGCTTCGCACCAGGCGCAGTTCGCCCTCCTGGCGCGCGTCGATGAGGCCGTCCGCGCGGGCGCGGTCGACGAGCGACTCGCCGGAAGCGGAGGAGACCGCGCCCACGAGCGCGCCGTCGCGCAGCCAGAGCACGCGCAGGGCGTTCATCACCTTCAGCTCCAGGCGCACCTCCATGCGCGCCTCGCAGAGCCGGAGCACCAGCTTCGCCAGGCCGTCCTGGGTGACGCTGCCGCTGCGGGCCACGGCCAGTTCCGGACGGCCGGGCGGGGACTCCAGCGGGAGCAGCGCGGCGCGGGCCTGCGCGGCGGCCTCCTCGGCCTCGCGGTGCGCGCGCTCCTCCAGTTCCTGGCGCTCGCGCTCGGCGCGGGCCCGCTCCTCGGCGGACTCGGTCTCCAGTTGGGCCTTCTCGGCGCGCAGGGCCTCGAGGGCCTTCTCGGTGGATTCTCGCGCTTCGCGCTCGCGGGTGAGCTCTTCGCGGACCTGCTGGAGTTCGCTCTGGAGGGCGGTGAGTTGGGCCTCGGCGGTGCTCCGGGCGCGGGACTCCTCCTCGATGCGGGTCTCCGCGGCGGTGCGCTGCCGGGCCTCGGCCTCCAGGCGGACCTCCAGGGCGGTGCGGTGGCGGCCTTCTGTCTTGGCCCGGTTGGCGGCTTCGGCCTGGGCCTGCGCGGCCTCCTGGGCGCGAGCCTCCGCCGCGGCGCGGGCCTTCGCCTCGGACTCGGCACGCGCTTCGGCCTCGGCGCGCTGCTTCGCGGCGGATTCGGCTCGGGCTTCGGCCTCGGCTCGGTGTTTCTCGGCGGCCTCGGCTCGGGCTTCGGCGTCGGCGCGCTGCCTTGCCTCGGCGTCGGCGCGCGCTTCGGCGTCGGCGCGCTGCTGTGCTTCGGCTGCGGCGCGAGCCTCGGCTTCCGCGCGCTGGGTGGACTCCTGTTCGACGCGGGCCTCGACCTCGGCTCGTTGCCTTGCCTCGGAGTCGGAACGTGCCTCGGCTTCGGCACGCTGCTGCGCTTCGGCCTCGGCGCGAGCTTCGGCGTCGGAGCGCTGCTTCGCTTCGGTCTCGGCGCGAGCTTCGGCGTCGGAGCGCTGCTTCGCTTCGGTCTCGGCACGAGCCTCCGCATCGGCGCGCTGCTTCGCTTCAGCTTCGGCACGAGCCTCCGCATCGGCGCGCTGCTTCGCTTCGGCTTCGGCACGGGCCTCCGCATCGGCGCGCTGCTGTGCTTCGACCTCGGCGCGAGCTTCGGCCTCGGCACGCTGCTTCGCTTCGACTTCCGCTCGGGCTTCGGCCTCGGCGCGCTGCTTCGCTTCGACTTCCGCCTGGGCTTCGGCTTCGGCGCGCTGTTGCGCTTCGGCTTCCGCTCGGGCTGCCGCCTCGGCGCGATGTTTCTCGGCGGCCTCGGCTCGGGCCTCCGCGTCAGCACGCTGCTTTGCTTCGTCCTCCGCTCGGGCTTCAGCGTCGGCGCGCTGCTGTGCCTCGAGCTCGGCGCGGGCCTCGGCCTCGGAGCGTCGCTTCGCTTCGGCCTCGGCGCGAGCCTCGGCCTCGGAGCTGGACGTGACGCCGGCCTCGGCGCGGGCTTCGGATTCGGCGCGGGCGCGGGCCTCGGCTTCGGCGCGCGCTTCCGCTTCCAGGCGCCGCTGTGCTTCCGCCTCGGCACGGGCTTCCGCTTCGGCCCTCAGCCGGGCTTCCTCTTCGGCGCGAGCTTCGGCCTCAGCGCGCAGCTTCGCTTCGGCTTCCGCGCGAGCCTCGGCCTCGGCCCGCTTCTCTGCCTCGGCATCAGCACGGGCCGCCGCCTCCTCGGAGAGTTGCGCCGCGAGTGAGGAGCGCTCCTCCGCCTCGGCGACCTTTCTCTGCTCCTCCTCGAATAGCTCTTTCGCCCTGGCGAGTTGCCCGGTCGCTTCTTCCAGGCTCCCCATTGCCCAGACATGCTGCTTCGCTTCCGCCTTGGCGCGGGCCTCCGCTTCCTTCCGGGCCTTCGCCTCGGACTCCGCGCGCTCCTCCGCCTCGGCCTGGGCCTGGGCCGCCAGCTCCGCCCGGACCTCCGCCTCCTCGCGAGCACGGGCCTCCGCGGCCGCTCGGGTCTCCGCCGCGAGCCGGGCCTCGGCTTCCGCCTCCGCTCGAGCCTCCGCCGCCTCGCGGGCGCGGGTCTCCGCCTCCGCGCGGTCCTCCGCCGAGGACGTCGTCGTCTCCGCCGACTCGGCGCGGGAGTCCGCGTCGCGGCGGGCCTTGGCCTCCGCCTCCGCGCGGGCCTCGGCCTCGACGCGACCGGCGGCCTCGGACTCCAGCCGCGCCTCGACCTCCTTCAGCGCCTGCATGGCCGCCTTGGCGCGGGTCTCCGCCGCGGCGCGGGCCTTGGCTTCCTCCCGGAGTCGCGCCTCAAGCTTCTCGACGCGCGCATGCAGCTCGGTGAGGTCGTGCTCCCGCTCCTCGAAGCGGCCCATCGCCGCCTTCGCGGCGGCATCCACGGTGGCACGCTCGCGGACCGCGGTTCCGACCCGCGTCTCCGCCTCGTCCAGCTTCTCCTGGAGCGCGGCCACCTGCTCCCGCAGCCGCGTCAGCTCCTCCGCGCGCTGGGGCTCCAGGTCGGCGTCACGCTGACGGATGACCTCCAGCTCCGCTTCCAGCTCCCGGCGGTGGTGCTCGTCCCGCTCGCGCGCCTCTTCCAGCGCCGCGAGGCGCTCCTGGAGGTCCTGAAGCTGACGCTCCGCTTCGAGCCGCAGCTCCACCTCGCGCGAGCGCTCCTCATCCAGCGCCTGCTCCCGCTCCCGAGCCGCCTGCGCGAGCTGCTCGGCCACGTGCCGGAGCGAGGCCTCCTGCTCGCGCGCGGCCTCGGCCTCGAGCCGCAGCGCCGTCTCACGCTCCAGGACCCCGCGCAGCGACTCGCTCAGCTCGCGCGTCTCCGCGCTCTGCTGCTCGACCTCGCGGCGGAGCGCGGCCTCCTTCTCCAGCTCGGCACGAGCCTTGAGCACGCGCTCGTGGGCTTCCGCGAGCTGGCGCTCGGACTCCTCCTGCTGGGCCTGCCACTGCGCGAGCAGGGCCGGCGTCCCACCCCCCGCGCCCGCGTCGACTCCAACAGGCGAGGACGTCGAGGACTTCTGCACCAGTCCAGGCGGCGCGAACTCCAGCAGCGTCGGCGTCGACGTCACCGGAGGCGCGACGGGCTCCAGGTCCGAGTCGAACCAGTCCGCGCCCGCGCTCGCTCCCGGGACCACGGTGTTCACCGGAGCCGGGGTATCGAGTCCTGCCGCGTCCAGGGCCGCGACGTGGGCAGGAGCCGCCGGCGTCGACGTGTCGCCATGGGCTGGCTCGCTCCAGTCGCCGTTCGTCCCCGGGCTCGCGGCCATGCTGTCAGCCGTCGCCGGGTCACTCCACTCACCGCCCGGGCTCGCGGCCAGACCGGCGGACGTGCCCACGTCGCTCCAGTCCTCATCCGCCCGCGAGTCCGCGGCCAGCTCTCCGCCCGTGCCCGCGTCTTCGGTCCGGGCGGTGCTCGCGTCCGCGTCCTCGTCCGGAGCACTCTCGCCCTCTCCGCTCGCCGCGGCCTCCACCTCCTCGCGAGCACGCACCGAGGCCTGCAGCTCCGCTTCGAGCACGTCCCAGGCGGACGGCACGGCCTCTTCCGAATCCGCGCCCGTCTCGTTCTCGTTGGCGTCATCGCCGGCCGCGCTGTCCTCGGAGGACGCGTCGGCGGAGGTCTCTGGAGCGGCCGCGGTCGGGCCGTCCTCTCCCAGCTCGGCCTCCGTTCCCCACTCCGAGTCCCGCGCGGAAGCTGCCTCGCCCGGAGGCGTGGCCTGAAGCGGGTCGAAGCCCACCGCCATGCGAGCGGTGTTCTCCATCTCGGGGTCCGGGGGCAGCTCCGTCCACACCGGAGCTTCGGCCGGGGCCGCGGCGAAGGCCGCCTCGGTTGAGGTCGCCGTATCCTCCGGCACGTCGAAGAAGTCCGCGTCCCCCAGTTGGGGACCGGAGGTGGCCGGTCGCGTCACCGACGGCGAGACGGGCTCCTCCGTCCACGCGAGCTGTCCGACTGGCGGCGACGCCTCCGCCGTCAGCTCCGCATGCTCGCGCGCCAGGGCCGCCTCGATTTCGAGCTGAGCCAGGCGCTCGGCCTCGGCGCGGACCTCCGCCTCCACGTCGGCGGTACCCGCCGGCAGCTCCGCGCCCTCGGTGTCCGACGAAGTCGCGTACTCCGCTCCGGTCCCTTCAGCCCCGGTATCACCCACGGCCGAGGCCCAGTCACCCGACGAAGCCTCGCCGCTCCCTTCCTCCCCCGGCGTGCCGTCCACGGCACCCGTCCAGTCACCCGACGAAGCCCCGGCATCCGCTCCAGCCGCCTCGTCTCCCGGCGCCCCGCCCACGGCCGCTGCCCAGTCGCCGTCCACCGCCGACGGTGTCCCCTCGCTCCAGCCCTCCTCCGCGCCACCCGAGGCGAGCACCGAGTCGATGGACGCCATCGCCTGCGCCTCGACCTCCTGGTGCGCCTGCTCCATGGCGGCCTGCACGTCGAGGGACGCCGGGGGCTCGTGTTGCTCATGCTGGTGCGCGTCGCGCTCCTCGGGCGTCATCGCCGCCAGCTCCCAGTCCGACTGGTGCAGCGGAGCCAGGTCGCCGAAGAGCGCGTTGGCCAGCGTGGGGTCTCCGCCCACCGGGGCCGGCGCCGTGGCATGCCAGGCCTCCGCCTCGGCACCGGTCGCCTCCGTACCGGAGCCGGACGCGGGCAGGCTGCGGTTCTCCATCACGTGCCAGGCGTCCGCCTCCGAGGGCGAGCGGATGAGCGAGCCCACCAACTCCATGAAGCCCGTGCCGTCCAGGGGCAGCGGTGCCACCGGGGCGCTGAAGCCGGCAATCGGCTCGCCCAGCAGCAGCACGCGGGCCTTCTTCCCATCCGGATGCTGAATCAACTCCTCCAGCACGAGCCGGCCGCGCCCGCTCTCCACGGCGGGGGCGAGCACGATGAGCACGGGCTGGTAGTGCCCGAAGCCGATGACCGCATCCGCGGCGGAGGTGGCGAGGATGACCTCGTACCCCTCACGCGTGAGGAGGCGTCGCACGGCGGCGATGGTGGCGATGTCGTCGTGGACGAGGAGGACCGGTGCGCCCATGGGGGGCAACCAGTCTACAGCATGGCTCCTGGATCCACGTCGATGACGACCTTCACCGCGTTGGGGACGTCCGCCAGGGCCGCCTCTACCCTACCGAGCAGCGGGGCGAGCGCCGCATGTGTCGGACCCTTCACGAGCAGCTGCCACCGCGTCTTCCCCCGGATGCGGGAGATGGGCGCCAGCGCCGGCCCCAACAGGCGCACCCCCGCCGATGCCGGCGGCATGTGCCGGGAGACGAGGTTGCCCAGGTGCCGCGCCACGCTGGCCACCTGTTCCGGGTGCTCTCCCTCCAGGCGGATGGCGGCCATGCGCGCATAGGGCGGGTACGCCAGCGCCTTGCGCCAGTCCAGTTCCTGTTTCGCGAATCCGTCGAAGTCGTGGGCCAGCACGCGCTTCACCGGCTCGGCGTCCGGGTTGTACGTCTGCACCAGCACGCGGCCCGGGTCCTTGCCGCGCCCCGCGCGCCCGGACACCTGGGTGAGCAGGTGGAAGGTGCGCTCCGCCGCGCGGAAGTCTGGAATCGCCAGCGACGTGTCCGCCATGACGACGCACACCAGCGTCACGCCCGGGAAGTCGTGCCCCTTGGCCACCATCTGCGTGCCCACCAGGACGTCAATCTCCCGGCGCGCGAACGAGGCCAGCATCTCCGTCAGCCGCTCCGCGCTCGTCGCCGAGTCCCGGTCCAACCGCGCCACGCGGGCGGTGGGGATGCGCTCCAGCACCTCCGCTTCCACCTTCTCCGTGCCGATGCCCAGCTTCAGCATGGGGCCGGTGCACTCGCCGCACCGGTCCGGCACCGGCATGGCCAGGCCGCAGTAGTGGCACACCACCCGGTTCTGCGAGCGGTGGTGCGTGAGGCACACGTCGCACTCGCTGCACTTGAGCGACAGGCCGCACACCTCGCACAGGAGCACGGTGCTGTGGCCCCGGCGGTTGAGGAAGAGGATGACCTGTTGCCCGCGGCCAATCGTCTCCTCCATGGCGGCGAGCAGCGGCGGGCTGAGGATGGGTGCCTCCTCCGTCACCACGCCCTCGCGCGGACGCTCCACGCGCAGGTCCACCAGCTCGATGGTGGGCATGGGCCGGTCATCCACCCGGTTCTTCAGCTCCAGCAGCCGGTAGCGCCCGCGCCGCGCGTTCTCCAGCGTCTCCAGGGCGGGCGTGGCCGAGCCGAGCACCACCACCGCCCCGGCCTGCTTGCCGCGCACCACGGCCAAATCGCGGGCCTGGTAGCGCAGCTTGTCCTCCTGCTTGAAGGACGGGTCGTGCTCCTCGTCGACGACGATGAGGCCCAGGTTGTCCACGGGGGCGAAGACGGCGGAGCGCACGCCGACGGCAATCTTCACGTCGCCCCGGCGCAGCGCCTGCCAGTGGAAGAGCCGCTCGCGGTCCTTCAGCGCCGAGTGCAGCACCGCCACCTCCGCGCCGAAGCGGCTGCGGAAGCGGCCCACGAGCTGCGGCGTCAGCGCGATTTCCGGCACCAGGATGAGGCTGCCCTTGCCGAGAGACAGCGCATGCTCCGCCGCGCGCAGGTACACCTCCGTCTTCCCGCTGCCGGTGACGCCGTGCAGGAGGAAGGGCTGGAACTCGCCCACGTCCAGCGCCTTGTGCAGCTCCTGGACGGCCGCGTCCTGTTCGACGGTGAGGCGGTCGGGGCGGCCCTGGATGAGGCCTTCCTTCACGCCGGCCTCGAGCTTCCTCTCCTCAAGCTTCGCCATGCCCCGCGCGGCGAGCTTCTTCAGCGTCTCGCGCGCGCCGGGAATCGCGTGGGACACCTCCTCCAGCGGGGCGCGGCCTCCCACGGCCAGCAGGTAGGCGAGCGCGGCGGACTGGGCGGGGGCGCGGTGCAGCTCCGGGGGCACCTCGTTGACGAGCGCCACCGCGAAGTGCTGCACGTCGGGCTTGGCTTCCTTCTCGTCCACGGCCTTGGACAGGCCGGGGGGCAGCGCGCCGCGGATGACCTCGCCCAGCGGGTAGCGGTAGTGCACGGCCGCGAAGCGCAGCAGGGCGATGAGGTCCGGCGGCAGCGAGGGCGAGTCCTCCAGCACGCGCTGGATGGGCTTGAGCTTCACGCCCTCCTCGGCGGGCGGGGAGGCGGGCCCCAGATAGAACCCCAGCGCGGTGCCCCGGCCGAACGGCACGAGCACGCGCTGGCCCGGCGCGAGATTGCCGGCGAGCTCGTTCGGGACGGAATAGGTGAACTCGCCCCGGACGGGGCGGCCCACGGCGATGGAGGCCAGGACGGGAGCGCTCACTGCGGGGCCCACTGTAGCGGTGCCCTCGGGTTCGGACAGTTCCCGGCGGCTCCTCGTACCGGAGGTACGCACGGACTTGGAACCCCGCGTGGAGGGCTGCTCCACCGCCGGCTCCGCGTGCGTGTCGTTCCACAAGGAATGCTGTTCCATGTCGCTCCCTTAACCGTCGCCCCAACCCCTTCCGTCCTGCTCCCGGGTGACACAGTGCAGGACGGGTCTGACATGCCCCCGCGCGGTGGGCACGGCGCACGTGTGCCCCTTGCACCCGGGCTCACGCGTGATTAGCGCGGGCCCGCGCGCGCGGGGACTTCACGAGGGATTGAAAGGGAAACGGAGGTGGAGCGGGCACGGGGCCCCGTGTGAGGAGCCCCGGCCTGGAAGCGCTCCGGTGACGCGGGGACTACTTGCCGGTGACCTTCTTCCACGACGGGCGGCTGCTGGCGCGGTTCCACCAGGCGGCCACGTTCTTGTGCTTGTTGAGGAGGTCCCCACCGCCGGCCGCGACGAAGAACTCCATGTACGGCATCCAGGACACCTCGGCGAGCGAGAAGCTGTCACCCGCGAAGTACTGCTGCTTGCCCAGCACCGGGTCGATGATGCCGAAGACCTTCTCCACGCCCTCGAGGCCTTCCTTCACCCGGGCCTCGTCCGCCGCGCCACCGCCCATGTGGGGCTTGAAGAAGCGCTCCCAGATGACCTTCATCGCCGCGGGCGTGAAGTAGGACTGCTCCACGCTGATGTACTGCTCCATCAGCCCGTAGGCGCGCGGGTTCGTCGGCGTGAGCGAGGTGCCCGGCAGCTTGCGGTCCAGGTAGCGGATGATGGCGCGCGACTCGTAGAGCATCGAGCCGTCATCGTCCTCCAGCGCGGGGATGACGCCGAAGGGCTGGCGAGCCACGTGCGCGGGCTGCTTGTGCTCGCCCTTCGTCAGGTCCACGAGGACCAGCTGCGCCTCCTGACCCTTCTCCGCCAGGGTGGTGAGGACCTTGCGCGTACAGGTGCTCATCGGGTGGCCGTACACCTTCATGTGCATCTCCTCTTCGTGGCGGGCCGGGTGGAGCCCCGGCCGTGCGGGCCGGACTCTTCATCGACGGCCCCGCGCTCGCAAGCGTTCCGAAGGGAGGAGGTGTGGCTTCCCACATCCCTCCCCGCCATTCCCGTGGCGGGGAGGTGACGCCCCGCGGCTACGGCGTGAAGAGCTTGTCCGGCAGGTTGGCGCGGCTGTCGCCCTTGAGCGCGGTGAAGCGCAGGGCGCGCTGGCCGCCACGCCAGACCTCGATGGTGCGCGGCATCCACTCGCCGGTGGCCGGCGACGTGTAATCCAGGAAGCGCACGTCCCACTCGTTCTTGGCGTTGTCCGTGTAGCGCAGCCGTGCCGGCCGGAACGAATCCTTGTACACCCAGAACTGCGGGCGGCCCTCGGCCTGCTCGCCAATCACGTAGGCCACCTCGCCACCGAAGCGCGCCAGGCCCGTGCGGCCCGTGTCCACGCCCAGCGACTGGAGGTACTGCTGCAGCGCCTCCTTGAGGTCCTGCACGTCCCCGCCGCCCGCCGCGAGGATGGGGCACACCTGCGCGACGAGCACCGACATGGACGGCACCTCGGTGCCCTCCGCCCGGCGGCGGCCGCCCGCCTGCACCGAGGCCGCGCGGGCGTTGCCGTCCTTCACCGAGGCCTCGAAGCGGCAGCGGCCCGGCACGCGGATGGACAGCACGCCGTCGCCCTGCACCTCGGGACGGTCCGTGGGAGTCCCCATCGCGGCGCCGGCCTCCTTCACCGCCGGGCCGCTGAAGCTCACCGAGCCTTCCACGCGAAGAGAGGACAGCTTGAGCTCGCTCCGCTCGGCCATCATCCGGCGGATGATGGAGCTGCCGGGCAGCACGTAGGCACCCGCGGCGAAGGAGACCAGGACTGCGAGCAGTGCGGCGATGCGCTTCACGGCTTCTCCGTCTCGATGACTCCGCGCGGGGAAATTCGAGCAATCCAGGGCGCTCGAAGCGCGGGGGGCGATATTGGCCCCGAGGTGACCCGCTTTGTCACCCGCGCCGTGGCGTGGGCCCGTGAACGTGTCGTCGGGTGGACCGAGCGGGGGTGCTGGCGGACATGCGGCCGGGAATCTATTGATGGCCCCCTACCCCTTCAAGCTCGATAGGATGCGAACGCCATGCCGCTCCGCCCCTTCGTCCTGCTCCTCGCCCTGTGTGTGTCCACCACCGCCCTCGCCCAGCGCTCGGAGGACTTGAGGGACATCATGAGTGCCCGGGCCTATGGCATGGGCGGCGCGTACCGGGCGCTGGGCCTGGGCTCCGAGTCGGTGATGGGCAACCCCGCCGCCATGGCGCTCTACCCCGCGTACCGGGTGGAGGGCACGGGCGCGTGGGACACCCGGTCGAAGGAGGGCCTCCTGGGCATCTCCGTCATCGACGCCGCGACGAGCCGGCTGGCCATGGGCATCGACTACCACTGGGTGAGCCTGGGACGCGGCGGTGGCCGTACCAGCGCGCACTTCAGCTCCCTGGGCGTGGGCCTGCCGCTGGGCCAGTCGCTGCTGATTGGCGCCACGGCGCGCTACCTGCGCATGAGCGGCCAGCAGCGGTACGCGAACTCCATCACCATGGACACCGGCGTGCTGCTGCGGCTGTCGCCCGCGTTCGTGGCGGGCTTCTCGGCGCACAACCTCATCGACACGGACAACGAGGAGCTGACGCGCTATTACTCGGCGCACGTGGGCGTGATGACGGGGATGCTGACGGTGGCTGGCGACGTGCGCGCGGACTTCACGACGAACGACGAGAACACGTACACGTACAACGGTGGCCTGGAGTACCTCTTCGGGCAGGTGCTGCCGGTGCGCGCGGGCTACAGCTACGACGGCTTCAAGCGCACGTCGCAGCTGAGCACGGGCATCGGCTTCATGACGGAGAGCGGCGGCGGGCTGGACCTCGGCTACCGCCACGATTTGGGCGGGCCGAAGGGACGGCTGCTGGCGCTCACCCTGCGCCTGCAGATGCGCTGAGTCAGCGCGGCGCGCGCAGCTCGAGGTAGCGCTCGGACGCGGCGAAGCGCAGCAGCTCCACCAGTTCCGCGTCCGGGTTGTGGCGGGCGCGCAGGACGGCCAGGGCGGGGCCGACGCTTCCACAGGCGACGAGCCCCGCGCGGTTGGCCGAGTCCCGCGCCGCGTCCGCGAGCGCGGAGGAATCGAAGTCGCGGGTGCCGGGCTCCACCAGGGTGATGGCGCGCTCCAGGGCTCGGGGCGAGAGGGACTCGCGCACGACGCGGGCCTCGGGGCCGGAGGCGCGCGGGTCCTTCAGGATTTGGGTGAGGAGGGCCAGGGCGCGCAGGAGCTGTGCTCCCTTGAGGGCCCGCAGGGCCAGCAGGTCCGGCGACAGCGACAGGAGCGCGCGGCCGGCGTGGAAGCGCAGCTCGGCGGCGGGCAGGGGCTGGCGGAGCGCGAGCCGCCCCACGAGCAGGCGCGGGCTGCCGACGTGGACGGCGGTGAAGGGCGGGCCGTCGTCCTCGGCGAGCACGAGCTCCGGCAGGTGGACATCCAGCAGGCGCGCGGCGGAGTGGAGCGCGTCGAGCACGGCGGGAGCACCGGGACCCGCGGAGGCACGCAGGGGCTCCGAGGCTCCGGCGGCGCGGCCCTGGGCGGGGAACAGGCGGCACAGGGCGATGCCGGTGCAGGCGAGCAGCTCGCCCGAGGGCGTGCGCAGGCCGGGGTGGCGCAGGCCGGCGCGCTCGTCCGAGGTGAGCGGCGGGCGCTGCACGCGGGGCGCGGGCGTCTCGCGGCCTTCGAGCGCGTCGGCGATTTCGCGCATCAACGTGGCCCGCGCGGTGTCGCCTTGCTCGTCGAAGTACGTGGCGGACTCGCGGTAGGGCTTCGGGTCGAGCGGGCGCTCGCGGAGGTGGCGGAAGGCGTTGGGCTCGGTGTCGGGGGAAGGCTCGACGATGACGGGCGCCTCGCGCGTCTCGGTGGCGCCGGGGGCGGGCTTGGGCGGAGGCTTCGCGGCGGCCGCCGGACGGGCTGGAGCGGGCGCGGAGACGGTGCCCTCGGGCTTCGAGCGGACGATGCGGCGCACCGGGTCCATGCGGCCGGGAGGCGCCTCCCAGGAGATGAGGCGCGTCTCCGCCACGGGCGCGGAGCCGAGGTCCATGGGCTCTTCGCCCATGAGGTCCATGGCCTTCCCGTTCTGCGCGGGGGCTTCGGGCCCCCGTGGACCCTGGACGCGGAGATTGGCACCGATGGCGCGGGTGGCCTCGACGGAGTGCTCGCTGTCGTCGGGGACGACGGGGTCGAGCCGCGGCGGGACGGCGGGCTTGTCGGCGCCGCGCGGCCGGGCGGAGGGTTTCGCCGAGGGGGCCCGGGGCGGCAGGGCTCCGGCAGCCGGCGGCGTGGAAGGAATGTTCGTTCCACCGGGGGCGGGCCCGCGCTCGGTCCGGGGCGGCAGGGCTCCGGAGGCCGGCGGCGTGGAAGGAACGCTCATTCCACCTGGGGCAGGAACTCGCTCGGGGCGAGGAGGAACGGCTCCGGCTGATGCCGCCGGAGTGGAAGGAACGTTCGTTCCACCCGAGGCGGGGACACGGGGGGCGGCGACGTCGCGTTCCGCACGGGCCTTCTCGGGCACGGATGTCCGCTGCCCCGCTTTGCCGGCCGGCGCGGCGGACGTGCGCTCCGCCCGGGCTTCCGAAGGCTGCACCGCCGCCGTGGACTCTCCTGGAGCCGCAGCCCTGTCACGCGCGGCAGGAGACGCATCGCCCTTGCGTGCACGCGCGTCCTTGTTGCCAGGACCAGGCTCATCCACCGCCACGGGCGGAGCGCCAGGGTCCGTGCTGGAGGTGACCTCGTTTTCCAGGGCCGCGATGCCCGAGGGCGTGAGGGACAGCGTGGGGGGCGCCGGGATGAGCGGCGACCGGGGACCGCTCGGCTCCCGGCGTGGCGTGGCGCTGCGAGGTGGCTCGGGCGGCGGAAGCTCGCGCTCCTCGCGCGCCTGCCGCAGTCCCTCCGCGCGACGGGCGTAGACCTGCGCGCGCTCGGCATCGCGCAGTACGTCCTTCCAGAGTCGCGCGAGTCGCTCCCACGTCCGCTCGCGCTCCAGCTCGTCCTCGGTGGCGGTGGCGGCGTGCTCCAGCGCCCACGCGGCCTCGCCCGTGCTCCCGCGCGCCAGGAGGCGGTCCACCAGGAGCAGCCACGCCTCCTTGTGACCGGGCTCGTAGCGCACGGCCTGACGCAGTTCGTGCAGCGCGGCTTCCGTGTCGCCCAGCGCCTCCAGCGTGGACACGAGCTCCAGTCGAGCGTGACGGGCGGAGGGCCCTCGCGACTCCCGGGCGAGCTGCGCGCGGAGCAGATGGCCGAGCGCCTTGGGGTCCCCCAACTTCCGCGCGAGCGCCATGAGCCGCTCGCGGGCCTGTTCGCTCTCGGGGCTCTCCGCGA
Organism: Pyxidicoccus fallax; assembly: GCF_012933655.1. Lineage (GTDB taxonomy): Bacteria > Myxococcota > Myxococcia > Myxococcales > Myxococcaceae > Myxococcus > Myxococcus fallax. The sequence continues at coordinate 18,059 of NZ_JABBJJ010000185.1, forward strand.
GCACCTCGGTCCAGGCCCACTGCGCCATGCGCGGGTCGCCCAGGGACTCCTCGGCCGCGTCGGCGAGCATTCGCAGCGCTTCGAGCCGGTCGGGTGCGCGGCGAGGCGCGGTCGCCAGCGCGAGGCGGAGTCGCTCGGCGGCGGCGGGACGCTCCGAGGCCGAGACACAGCGGAGCAGGCCCGCGAGCACGGGCAACATCCCCGGCGCGAGCGCATCCGCCGCCTCGAAGTCCGCGCGGGCCTTGGCGGGCTCACCCATGTGGAGCCAGCGCTCACCACGCGTCAGGAGCGCCCCGGCGCGAGCCCGCTCGGAGCGGGCCCGCTGGATGGCTTCGTCGAGCGCGCGGCGCACGAGGGACGCATCTCCGCGCGAGGACAACAACCGCACCTGTTCACGGAGCGCGGTGCGGTCTCCCGTCAGCTCGACAATCTCGCGGTACATGCGCGCGGCGCCCGCGGGGTCCTGGAGCTCGTTCTCCATCACCTCCGCGAGACGGGTGAGTGCCTCCGCGCGCACCGTCACGTCCTTCGCCCGGTCGGCGCGCTTCAGGTAGAGCTGGGCCAGCTCGCGCCACGCCTGCCGCGCGACGAGCTGGGCCTCCAGCTTCTGCGAGCGGGCCAGCTCCTCCGCGTCCGCGGTCGAGGCAGCCCTCGCCGCTGAACGCGGAGCCGATACGCGCCCCTGCCCTGCTTCCGTGGTGTCGGTGCGGTCCGCGCCAGTCGGAGGCGTGCGCTGTCCGGAGACGAGCGGGGCTTCCGAGCGGAGAGACCCGGTGCCTCCGTCTGGAGCAATGGTTCCAGACGAGCGCGCGGACTCGGCGCCCGAGCTGGATGCGGCAATCGCCGACGAGCGTCCAGCCCTGGCACCCGCCTGGGATGCAGCGGTGACCGATGCGCGTACGGACTCGGCACCCGCATTCGCGCCAGTGCCTGGAGCACTCGTACCCGACGAACGCGCGGACTCGGCGCCAGCATTCGGAGCAGCGGCGCCTGATGCTCGCGTGGACTCGGCGCCAGCGTTCGAAGCGGCACCGCCTGGCGAACGGGCGCCTCCGAGCGCCGCCTCCAGGTCCGCCATGGAGACTTCCTGCGTGTCCCACGGAGACGCAGCGGCGGCGGGCTGGCCCTTCCCGGAGACCGCTCCAGCAGCGGGGGATGGAGGGTCCGTTCGCGCCGCGCGCCCGGGCGATGGAGGACTGGAGCGGAGAGCGCCCTCCCCCGGTGCCTTCGACGGTCCCGGTGCACCCGGCGGCTCATAGCCCGGAAGGAGTGGCAGGGCTTCCGAGGTGACCTCGCTCGTGTCCTCGTCGGCGTCCCACTCTCCAGTCCGAGGAGGCGGCGCACGGGACTCTCGCGCCGCCGGAGGTCTGGCCGCTACCGCTTCCTGGGGTTCGTCCGCGTCGTCGTCATCGACCTCGTCCCAGGGAACGGACAGGTGCGCCTGCTTCATCTTCGCCGTGGATTTCCGCGCGGAGGGCGACTGGCTCGGAGTCACGCCCACGGCGGGCATCTCCACCGCTGTCTTGCGCGCATCGGAGGAAGGTGTGGCCGAGGCCACGCCCACCGTGGGCGGGGCCCCCGCGGACGTACCGAAGGCCGGAAGCTCCACCTCCGTCTTCGTGCGCGGACTCTCCGTTTGCGCGGAGGGCACGGCGCCAACCGCTGGCACCTCCATCTCCGTCTTCGTTCGAGGCTCCTCCCGTGACACCGCGGGAAGCTCGACCTCCGTGTACGCGCGAGCGTCTGGCCGTGCTGACTCCGGCTTCACCGCGGGAGGTTCCGCTGCCGGACGCGAGCGGGAGTCCGGTCGTGCCATCTCCTGCTTTTCGGCTGAAGGTTCCGCCTCAGTCCGCGTGGGCGAGGCAGGCCGCGATGCCTCCGTGGTCGCGCGAGGCTTCTCGGGTGATGCACCCCGTGACAGGTCCACCGCGGGCAGCGCCATCTCCGTCTTCGCGCGGAGCTCCGCGGGGGACATGTCCGGCTTCAACCCCGCCGCGGACGCGCCGGCGAGGTGCGGCATGGGCGGCGATACCGAGGGGAACGCCACCGCAGTGCGCTCGCGAGGCTCGGACGTCGAAGCCGAAGGGAACGCCACCGCAGTGCGCTCTCGGTGCTCGGGAGGCGGCGGCTCCGCGGGCTTGCCCGAGGCCGAATCCACCAGTGTCGGCTCGCGGTAGTCGGCGTCCTCCCAGACAGCGCGGCCTTGGACCCCGCCCTTCGGCGTCGGAAGCTTCGACAGCAAGCCGCTGGACGCGGGCTCACCCGCACCGCGCTTCGGAGATTCCACGTCGCCCCGGCTCTCTCCCGGAGCCCGCGCATGGAGACGCGTCCGGAGCACCTGGAGCACCCGCCGTGCGCGCCGGTCCTCGGGGAGCTCCGTCAGGAGTGCCTCCAGCGAGGCGATGGCGCGAGGAACCTGCCCCACCCGCCGCAGTACTCGAGCGAGCTGCCGGCGCACCGCGAGTCTGACGCCGGGCGTCAGTCCCGACGCGGCATCCAGGAGGGTGATGGCGGCGGCCTCGGTGCCCGCCAGCAGGGCGTAGCGCACGAGCGCCGCGGCCAGGCGCGGAGTCATCAACCCGGTACGACTGGCGCGGGCCAGCTCTCCGAAGGCCCTGGGGGCGGAGCCCTGGCGCAGCAGGACTCCGGCGGTCCGGAGATGCCGGTCCACCGCGTCTTGCGCATCCTCCGCCGGCCCGACGTCGGGCGCGCCGGCCCGCGGCGCCTCCTGTCGGGCGGTCGCGGGCTCCGGCGTGCCGGCGTTCTTGCCGTTTCTCACGCCACCCATGGGTGGTGCAGTCTACACAACGATGCCCGTCCCGGCTGTCACCGTCCTTCTTCCCGCTCGAAATGCCGAGACCACCGTGGCCGCCGCCGTGGAGAGCCTCCTGGAGGGCACTCTCCGGGACGTCCACGTGCTCGCCGTGGATGACGGCTCCACGGACGGTACGCGTGCCGTGCTGGAGGGGCTCGCCGCGAGGGATTCCCGGGTGGAGGTCCTCGAAGGCGGGGGCCGGGGGCTGGTGGCGGCGCTGAACCTGGCGCTCGGGAGGTCCGTTTCGCCCTACGTGGCCCGGATGGACGCGGATGACGAGGCCCTGCCCCGCCGCCTGGAGGCGAGCGTGGCCGCGCTGGAGGCCGAGCCGGAGCTGGCCGGGGTGGGCACGGGCGTGGAGCTGTTCCGCGAGGACCAGCCCGTGAGCCCCTCGTTCCAGGCCTACGCCGCGTGGCTCAACGGGCTGACGTCGGCCGAGCGGCTCTTCCGTGAGCGCTTCATCGAGAGCCCCGTGTGCCACCCCTCGGTGTGCCTGCGCCGCGAGGCCGTGGTGGCGGCGGGCGGCTGGCGTCACGGGGACTTCCCGGAGGACTACGCGCTGTGGTTGGAGCTGATGGACCGTGGCCACGGCATGAGGAACGTCGCGGAGGTGCTGCTGCGCTGGAGGGACAGCAGTCAGCGGCTGACGTGGACGGACCCGCGTTACGCGGTGCGGCGCTTCACGTGGACGAAGGCGCACTACCTGGTGCGCGGGCGCGGGCCGCTGGCGGACGGACGTCCCTGCACGGTGTGGGGCGCGGGCCCGAGCGGCAAGACGCTGACGCGCTTCCTGCGCGAGGAGGGCGCCACGGTGGAGCGCTTCGTGGAGGTCCATCCGCGCAAGGTGGGCACGCGCATCCAGGGCATCCCCGTGGTGTCACCGGACGAGCTGGGCCCTCCGGAGCGCGAGCGGGGGCATCTGCTCGTCTGCGTGGGCGTGCGCTGGGCGCGAGAGGAGATTCGCGCCGACCTGGCCGCGCGCGGCTGGGTGGAGGGACGCGACTTCACCTGCGCGGCGTGATGGCAGTGCAAGTCTGTTCCCCTTGAAGACAAGCAATCCCAAGCTTCTGTCGCCTGTATGGGAGCTACCCTAGAAACACTCCCTCTCGCAGCTCGGCAGTAAGAACTGACGAACAAGTTGCGTCGCCAAGGCATTTGCTGTGTAGTCCGGGAACGCTGTTTCGCTACTTTTCGTGCTAATATCCTGGACGCGACGGGGCCCCGAAATCAGCCATGGTAGAAATCCCCTCTCCTTCCGCTTTCAACTTGCTCACCAGTTGCTCTTCTGCGTTATGAACTAGGTGTGCTTCTCTTTCGAGTTGTTCCGCGCGAAAGCGCAGCAGCATGATCTCCCTTTCAAGTTGAGAACGAGTCGAAAGCGGCTCACCTGCCCCCTCTTGCTTGCTAATCAAGGCGCCTGCCAACTCCACGGCCTTGACTATTAAGCCTCTAATCAAAAGCACAGCCGCAGCGGCCAGCGTAACGGTCGCTGGGACACCCATCGGCTCAAGCTTTTCAACTGACCCGCCCAGGATAACGACCACAAACGTGTGAACTCCCAATGCAGCCAAAGTTGGAAGTGCCTTGAGTGTCACAAAGGACAGCCGGCCCAGAAGTGAAGGCCGTGGCCGATGGAGTTCGATGTTCGTGGCGCTTCCTTGGCGCATCAAGCCGTTTGTTGGAATCTCATCTGCCCGTCGAGATGAAGACAGTGATGGGACTGGAACATTGGTCGGATAGGGACGTCCCTTGCGAGGTTCGACGGAAGCATCTTTCTCCGCAGGCATCGGAGGTGTTTCTACTTCTGCCGCCAGAAGCCGCTCCAATACTGTTACCCCCAAACTGGAGCGCCCAAGAGCACGAAGTGCCGCATCAACACGGCCGTTCCCGGATGTGTCGAGCGCAGCGAGGCGTTCAAAATCGCTCATTTTGGTTGGCATCAGGCTACTCCACCAAGGTCCGATACTTATCGTTGCTTTTACTAAAGAGCAGGGCGTCTATTTCATTGAAATAAAAATAGCGACCATCGTTTTTTCTAGCTCTTGAAATGTGCGCTTCTCGTGGAACCGCTGACATTCCGAGCTTCTTGTACCAGCCAAGCAGGTTATCGCCTCCTTGAGGGTCTGCATGCAGCAGCACTCGCCCCTCCAACCCAAGCCTAAATGAGCGGGTGACTGCCACGTCGATTGCCAAGCGACCAAGCAGGCTTGGCGTCGTCCCGTTGGGGAGAACCGTTCGTAAAGTGGCACGGGGAGCCGCGGATAGGTACCAGACGAACACGCACTGAGTAGCTGAGCTTCGACCCAGAATGCTGGAACCGACCGCAAGTGGGAAATTCTCTACGGTCTGCAGCATGCAGCAGGGGTAAAACTTGTCATTATGTGGGTCGGGCACTCCGAGGGCATAGCCTCGTGGTTGCTGACCCGATATGCCGCCGATCAAGTTCGATGTGGCTTGGATCCAGGTCCAAATCCACCCTGCATCAGCTCTTCTTGGTACGGTTGCGTCAATATCCGGCTGAATCGACTGATCCCACCACAAGGCGTGTGACAATGAGAGTTCGTAGGGCTCCAACATCACGCGCTTCTCGCGTGTTTCGTCGCGAACCCATCGCGTAAAGGGCAACGCCCTCCGATCTCCATAGTTCACTTGCTCTGGCGGTGTCACACACCCAAGCCTACACCGCACGCTCTAGAAAATGGAAGCCCCTTGGGTGGTCAAATGTAGACAAGATCATCACCTGACCCATGGGCCGCTCCAGTCCTGCCACTTGCAGCCTCCCAGCGCGGCGTAACATAGCCACCGACATCTTTCATGCGTTTGGCCCGAAGAGTTCACCGTTTGGCTTGTCATGAGAGAGACAGCGATTCTGAGTACTTCGGAGTGCAGCTGAAGCAGTGTATGCACATCCAGTGGCGTAGGTCTGGCAGCAACAGGCTGGCCAGTTCGCGAAGTCTACTCACCAAGATTACAGTGGGTTCAGTCGTTTTGCCTGATCTGCCAAGCATTAATCACAGAGTCCGCTAATCGGAGGCAAACAACTTCTTGCGTTTTATTGATTTACGCGCTTCGTAGGCTGATGCATTTCAATCATTCGCTTGTAGGCCAAAACGAGGTGTTCAACCAATCGGTCCCTGCGGCACCGCGACCCCCGCCGTGGTGAAGAACCGCATCAGGTCCTCCGGCACCGACGCCTCCACTCTCAGCGCCTTGCCCGTGCGCGGGTGTCCCAGCTCCAGCGCCTGCGCATGCAGCAGGCACCGCGACGCCTCCACCCCACCCGCCTTCGCCGCGCCGCCGTAGCGCGAGTCCCCGAGAATCGGCGCCCCGAGCGCGGTCAGGTGCGCGCGGAGCTGGTGCGTGCGTCCCGTCTGGGGCAGCAACTCCACCACGCAGAACTCCGGTCCCTCGTACAGCGTGCGGAAGTCCGTGAGCGCGGGCACGCCGTTCGCCGCCCGGGTCGCCCTCCAGCGTCCGGGGCGTGACGGGTCCTTCGACAAGGGCAGGTCCACCGTCCCCGAGGGCGGCAGTCCCGGCCCCGTGGCCGCCAAGTACCGCTTGCGTGCCCGTCCCTCGCGGAACTCCGCCGCCAGCGCCGACGTGGCCGCCGCCGTCTTTCCGAACACCGTCACCCCGGAGGTCTCCCGGTCCAGCCGGTGCACCAGCCCTGCCTCGCGCCCCAGGTGCGTGCCCACCAAGTCCACGAGGCTCCCGCCCACGCGTCCCTCCGTGGGCTGCGCCGTCACTCCCGCCGGCTTGTCCACGGCGATGACGTCCGAGTCCTCGTACAGCACGCGCAGCGCCGGAGGCGGTGGCGCCTCGGCCAATGGGCTCGCGCCGCCCTCCTCCAGCACCACCAGCACCGCCTGTCCCGCCGTCAGTCGCGCCTTCGCATCCCGGCTGCGCCGCCCGCCCACGTACACCGCGCCCACGTCCACCAGCCGGCGCGCCTCCGCCGCGGGCAGTCCCAGCTCGGAGGCCACCGCATCCGCCACGCCCCTCCCCACCACCGCGCCCTCCGCGCGGAATGTCCGTCGCTTCATGGCACCACCTCGCGTGTGACGCGCTCATCCTGGGAAGCGGCGCGCCTCGCGACCCGACGTCCGCGACCCGGATGCCGCTGAAGCTTCGCCATCGCCTGGGCTCCCGGCTCGGAAGCGGGCCGATGGGCCGCCCATCCAACAGGCCGAGGACTCCGTGCCCGGCGGACACCCCATGCCGCCCGCCCGCCAGGCAGGGCCCGCATCCAGGC
>NZ_JABBJJ010000186.1 GCF_012933655.1 Pyxidicoccus fallax
GCGGGGCGGGGCGGCCCTGCCTTACGCTACGTGCTCCTCCAGACATGACGATGAGCGCGCCGTTTCGTCGCAAGAAAGTGCGCCTCTCCAGGCTGTGAGAAGCTGGGGCGCGCCTGGGCTACTCGCCACCCACCTGGAAGAAGCGGGCGGCGTTCTCCCGGGCGATGCGGCGGACGATGCGCTCGGAGAGGTTGGCCTTGGCGAGCAGGTTGGCCATGCGCGCCAGCCCGAGGATGTCGCCGGCGCCGTCGCCCGCGTCGGAGTTGAGCACCAGCCGCTCGCTGCCGAGCCTGCGCACCAGCGCCACCGCGCGCTCGGCCTTGAGCGCCTCGGGGTGCAGCGTCAGCCCCGCCCAGTGGCCCACCTCGAGGATGGTGCGCACGGTGCGCGCGTTGGCGTGGTCCACCAGCACGCGCGAGGGCAGCACGCCGGACTGGCGCAGCAACGTGAGGATGCGCCGGGTGTGGCGCTCCTTGTCGGTGGTGGGCGTGTGCACCACCACGCGCAGCTTGAGGCCGCGCGCCAGCGCGAGCTGCTCCAGGAAGGCCTCCTCCTCCTCCTCGCCGCCCGCGTGCAGCCCCGTCTCGCCCAGGGCCACCACGCGTCCGCCCTGGAAGTAGTCGGGCAGGGCGGAGAGGACTTCCGACAGGCCGCGCCGGGGGATGCAGCGCGGGTGCACGCCGAGCGCGGCGTACGCGCGGATGCCCACCTTCTCGAAGCGGGGGAGCTGGCGCTCCACCAGGTCATCGAAGTGGCGCAGGAGCGCCTTGGAGGTGGGCTCCGGGAAGTGGTGCGCCACCACCAGCACCCGCTCCACCCCGAAGAAGCGCATGGACTCCAGGTCCTGGTCGCTCAGGCCCTCGGGGTGCAGGTGCGCGTCGAAGATGGGTACGGGCTCGGGCACCGCTCAATCCTGCCCCAGGGACATGCCCTCGTTGCGCGGGTCGCTCGCGGAGTAGCGCAGGCCCGTCTTCGGGTCGACGAACACCGCCTCCGCGTCACCCCATTGGTCCACCCGGCGAATCTTGTGACCCCGGGCCTCCAGCGTGGCCAGCGTCGCCGGCTCCAGGCCCCACTTGTCCACCCACAGCTCGTCCGGGAGGTACTGGTGGTGCAGGCGACCCTCGTTCACCGCGCGGCCCACGTCCATGCCGCCGTCCACCACGTGGCTGATGACCTGGATGACGGTGGTGGGGATGGTGGAGCCGCCGGGGCTGCCCACCGCGAGCATGACCTTCCTGGGGTCCTCCTTGCTGAACACCAGCGTGGGGGTCATGGAGGACTGTGGCACCTTGCCGGGCTGAATCGCGTTGGGCTCGCCGGTGACGAGGCCGTACGCGTTGGGCACGCCGGGCTGGGCCGCGAAGTCGTCCATCTCGTCGTTGAGCAGCACGCCGGTGCCCTTCGCGACGACGCACGAGCCGAAGCCGTAGTTGATGGTCGTCGTCAGGGCCACCGCGTTGCCGTCCTTGTCGATGACGGAGATGTGCGTGGTGTTCTTCTTCTCCGGCTCCGGCGTGTGCACCGCGGGCTTGTCCGTCAGCGTGGAGCCCTGCGTGCGCGGCGACTGCGGCAGGAGCGACAGGCTGGCGGTGGCCTTCTTCGGGTCGATGGAGCCCGCCAGGTCCGCGATGTGGCCGGGGGACACCAGCCGCGCGGTGGGCACGTCCGAGAAGTCCGGGTCCCCCAGGTACTTCGCCCGGTCCACGTAGGCGCGGCGCACCGCCTCCACGTAGAGGTGCAGCGCCTCCGGGTCCTTGAAGGCGATGCCCTGGGGGCGCAGCTTCTCCAGCGCGCCCAGCACCTGGAGCACCGCCACGCCGCCCGCGCTCGGCGGCGGCATGGTGAGGATGCGGTGGCCACGGTAGCCGCCCTCCAGCGGCTGACGGGGGCGCGTCTTGTACGCGGCCAGGTCCTCCACCGTCAGCACGCCGCCGCCCGCCTGCACCGTGTCGGCGATGGCCTTGGCCACCCGGCCCGAATAGAAGGCCCGCGCGCCGCCCTTGGCCACCGCCTCCAGCGTGCGCGCCAGGTCCGGCTGCTTCAGCACGTGCCCCAGCGGCGGCAATTCCAGCGTGCCCCCCTCGCTCTTCACCAGGAAGATGCGCGAGGCCTCCGCGTCCCTGCGCAGGCACTCCAGCCGCCCGTTGGCCATGGAGTGGTAGCGCGGCGTCACCCAGATGCCCTTGCGCGCGGCGGCGATGGCCGGCGCCAGCACCACGGACGGGGGCAGCTTCCCGTGCTCCTTGAGCAGCTGCAGGTAGCCCGCCACCGCGCCCGGCACCGCCACCGCCAGCGGGCCGTCCGTGGACAGCCCCGGCACCACCTTGCCGTCCTTCACGTACATGTCCCGCGTGGCCGCCTTGGGCGCCACCTCGCGGAAGTCCAGCGCCTTCGTCTCGCCGCTCTTCCCGTCGTGCACCAGCGCGAAGCCGCCGCCGCCCACGCCCGAGTGGTAGGGCCCCACCACGGCCGCCACGAAGGCCGCCGCCACCGCCGCGTCCGTCGCGTTGCCGCCCTTCTCCAGCATCTCCAGCGCCGCCGCGCTCGCCTGCGGGTAGGCCGTGGCCACCGCGCCACCGCGATAGGGCCGCGCCGCCTGCGCCGCGCACGCCAGCAGCAGCACCGCCGCCGCCAGTCCCCGCACCGCCATCAGGCCCACGCGCGCGCTCCGGCGCGAGGCTTCACTTCCGAAGCTCGTGTCCTTCACCGGTTCAGCCTCCTGGCGCTCTTGGGATGTCCCTGTCCTGGCCGTCGGGGCGGGTACTGTGTTACCCGGGAAACAGAAACCCACCCCGCGGGGTCGGGACTCCGGAGCGCCTGTCGGACTACAGGACTCCCGGTATGCACGAACCGGCCGCCCTTCTCCAGGATTTCAACGGAGCAGCAACTTTCCTCTTGGATTGTTCTCAGAGTGCGTGCATCCTTCGCTCAGCTTGAACCGGAATCGGGGGAGCGTATGAGCACGCCTGCCACGTCCGAGAAAAAGACACCGCCCGGGTCCGTTTCCACCCCGGCGCCCGTGACGGTCTTCCTGAAGCCCTGCTTCGGCATCACCGTGCAGAGCAACACGCTGGGGGTGGCCGTGAGCGCGGGAGCGCAGCCGGTGGACACCCCGGAACCTTCGCAGTCCCGTGCGGTTGACGAGTCGATGCCCTGACCCTAATTCTCCGCCGCATGACAGCTCTGGCGGCGGTGGTGCTGTGCGCGGGCAAGGGCACGCGGATGAAGTCGGAGAAGGCGAAGGTCCTTCACCCCATCCTCGGGCGGCCCCTCTGCGCGTATCCCCTCAAGCGGGCCCTCGAACTGGGCGCTTCTCCGGTGGTGCCGGTGGTGGGCCATCAAGCGGAGGCGGTGGAGAAGACGGTCCGCGCGCTCTTCCCCAATGCCCCGCTGCGCTTCGCCCTGCAGCGTGAGCAGCGCGGCACGGCGGACGCGGTGCGCTCGGCGGAAGAGGCCCTGAAGGGCTACTCCGGCCGCGTCCTCATCCTCTATGGCGACGTGCCGCTCCTGCGCCGCGAGACGCTGGAGGCGCTCATCGCCGCGCACGACAAGACGGGCGGCCCGCTGGCGCTGGTGGCCACCACGCTGGAGGACCCCACCGGCTACGGCCGCGTCATCCGCGAGGGCGGGAAGGTGGTCCGCATCGTGGAGCACAAGGACTGCACCCCGGAGCAGCGCAAGGTGAAGGAGTGCAACGCCGGCATCTACTCGGTGGACGCGGCCTTCCTCTGGAAGGCGCTGGCGGAAATCAAGCCGCAGAACGCGCAGGGCGAGTACTACCTCACGGACCTGGTGGAGATGGCGGCGAAGCTGGGCCCGGTGGGCTCCATCGACGCGGACGCCACGGAGACGGCCGGGGTGAATGACCGCGTGGAGCTGGCCGCGCGCGCCCGCGTGCTCCAGCAGCGCATCAACGAGGCGCACATGCGCGCCGGTGTCTCCATCCAGGACCCGGCCACCACCTACATCGAGGAGGACGTCACCATCGGCCCGGACACCGAGGTCGGCCCCATGGTGTCGCTGGGCGCCGGCACGGTGGTGGGCCGGGGTGTCACCCTCGGCCAGGGCAGCGTGCTGACGGCCTCCACCGTGGCGGACGGCACCGTCATCAAGCCCTACTCCGTGCTGGAGGAGGCGAAGGTGGGCGAGCGGAACATCATCGGCCCGTTCTCCCGCCTGCGTCCGGGCACGGAGTTGGCCGAGGATGTGCATCTGGGCAACTTCGTGGAAACGAAGAAGGCGCGCATCGGCAAGGGCTCCAAGGCCAACCACCTGACGTACCTCGGGGACGCCAACATCGGCGCCGGGTGCAACGTCGGCGCGGGCACCATCACCTGTAACTATGACGGTGTGCACAAGCATCTGACTGAACTGGGGGACGGGGTCTTCATCGGCTCGGACACCCAGCTCGTCGCGCCGGTGAAAATTGGAGACGGTGCGTATGTCGGCGCGGGCACCACGGTGACGAAAAATGTGCCTCCTGGGAGCCTCGCTGTGTCACGCGCGCCACAGGTCACCAAGGAAGGCTGGGTGGCCGCGAAGAAGGCGCGCCAGCAGAAGCCCCCCAAGGGGTGATCGGCGCGGCTCTTGCTTGGAGGGCAGCCAGACAGCTGCCCTGGATGAGTGTAGGGGAATGCCCCGGATTGCTCTGGCGGGCGCGGGCGTGAGAGAGAGGTCGGAACATGTGCGGAATCGTTGGTTACGTCGGTGACAAGGAATCGGCTCCCATCCTGGTTTCGGGGCTGAAGCGGCTCGAATACCGCGGCTATGACTCGGCGGGTGTGGCGGTGGTGAACCGCAACCAGCTCAATGTCGTGCGCGCCACGGGCAAGCTGCGCAACCTCGAGAACCGCGTGGTGCAGGACCAGCCGGCGGGCAACATCGGCATTGGCCACACGCGCTGGGCCACGCACGGGCGTCCCTCGGACGAGAACGCCCACCCGCACACGTACAAGAACGTGGCGGTGGTGCATAACGGCATCATCGAGAACCACCTGTCGCTCAAGGAGCAGCTGCGCGCCAAGGGCCACGTCTTCTCCTCGGAGACGGACTCGGAGGTGTTCGCGCACCTCATCTCGGACGAGCTGGACCGCGGCGCGGACCTGCCGGACGCGGTGCGCGCGGCCATCGCCCAGGTGAAGGGCACCTACGCGCTGGCCGTCGTCACCTCCACGGACCCCAACCGCATCGTCTGCACCAAGGACGCGTCTCCCATGGTGCTGGGCCTGGGCCAGGGGCAGAACTTCGTGGCCAGCGACGTGCCGGCGCTGCTCGAGCACACGCGCGACTTCGTCTACATGGAGGAGGGTGACCTCGCCGTCGTCACCGCCGCCAAGGTCGACATCTACAACCGCCAGGGCCAGCTGGTGAACCGGCCCACGCGCCGCATCGACTGGACGCCGATGATGGCGGAGAAGGGCGGCCACAAGCACTTCATGCACAAGGAGATCTGGGAGCAGCCTCGCGCGGTCAGCGACACGCTGCGCGGCCGGATGCTCCTGACCGAGGGCGACGTCCACTTCGAGGGCTGGAACCTCTCCGCGGAGAAGGTGCGCTCGCTGACGAAGGTGACCATCCTCGCGTGCGGCACGTCGTGGCACTCCGGCGTCGCCGGCAAGCACATGATTGAGTCGCTGGCGCGCCTGCCGGTGGAGGTGGAGCTGGCGAGCGAGTTCCGCTACCGCGACCCCATCGTCGACAGCTCGCACCTGGCCATCGCCATCAGCCAGTCGGGTGAGACGGCGGACACGCTGGCGGCCTTCAAGGAGGCCAAGTCGCGCGGCGCCACGGCCATGGCCATCTGCAACGTCATTGGCAGCGCGATGACGCGCGAGGCCGAGTTCTCCGTGCTCACCAACGCGGGCCCGGAGATTGGCGTGGCGTCCACCAAGGCGTTCACCACGCAGCTGGTCGCCCTGTACCTGCTGGCGGTGAAGCTGGGCCGGATGCGCGGCACGCTGTCGGTGCAGGCGGCGCAGGAGCACCTGACGCACCTGACGCAGATTCCGAAGATGATTGAGGACGTGCTCAAGTGCGAGCCGGCCGTGAAGAAGGTCGCGCGTGAGTTCATGAACGCGCAGGACTTCCTCTTCCTCGGCCGCGGCCCCATGCACCCGGTGGCGCTCGAGGGCGCGCTGAAGCTGAAGGAAATCTCGTACATCCACGCGGAGGGCTACGCGGGCGGCGAGATGAAGCACGGCCCCATCGCGCTCATCGACGAGAAGATGCCGGTGGTGGTGATTGCCCCGAAGCAGCCGCACGTGGCCTACGAGAAGATCATCGGCAACATCGAGGAGGTCCGCGCGCGCGGCGGCAAGGTCATCGCCGTCATCGACGAGGACGACGCGCACGTGGCGAGCCTGTCCGACCACGTCATCCGGATTCCGGCTGCCTGCGCGCTGCTCGCGCCGGTGGTGGCCACGATTCCGCTGCAGCTCCTCGCCTACCACGTGGCGGAGATGCGCGGGAACGACGTGGACCAGCCGCGCAACCTCGCCAAGAGCGTGACGGTGGAGTAGCCGCCGGCTGAAGCCGATGAAGTGATTGGAGCCCGGGTTCCCTTCATGGGGGCCCGGGCTTCGTCGTTTCCGCGAATGGATTCAGGCACGTCCCGCGGGAGGCCGTGGCCGGCGCCGAGCTTCAACCGATGAGTCCGAGCACTTCCGAGAGCCAGGGACGCAGGCGCTCTTGCGATGTCTGGGCTGACCCACTTTCCGAGCTTGGCGGGTCAACCATGACCAATAAATGGCATGCATTCCTCAGGGGAGATTGGGTTGTCAGTCAGAACTTGCGATTGCAACCACTAAGATTCTAAAACTGTCATAACCCGAAATTCTTCTCCTCGTTGGAGCCCTCATGTCTGTGTTCGACGAGCGCCGCCAGCAGTTGGCCCAGGTGGCGGCGACGGCCTCCCAGGTGGCCCGGAGCCTTGGTGCGGGCGATGCGGTCGAGGCCCTCTCGGGGGTGCTCTCGCTGCTGGGCGGTGGCGACCCGGTGTCTGCGGTGCGCTACACGTTCAGTTCTGCGGATGCGCCGCTGGCGCCCTGGCACGTGCGGCGTGTGCAAGCGCGCGAGGGGCTATCCGAGCTCTACGAGGCCCTGGTGGACCTGGTGTTCGACGGACCCCTTGTGGATGTCGAGGCGATGCTCGGCGCCTCGTGCACGCTGGGCATTCAGCGCGGCACGCTGTCACGCAGGATTCTGGGCATCGTGCGCCACGTGGAGGACCTGGGCTCGCTGGCCGACAAGGCCATGATTCGCGTCCATGTCGTCCCGGCCCTCTGGGAGCTGACCCAGCGCGTCGACTCGTACATCTTCCAGGAGATGTCCGTGCCCGAGGTGCTCCTGGATGTCATGGAGGAGGCGCTCACCCCCTTCAAGCGCAAGGTGCGCCTGTCGCTCCAGCGGGAGTACCCCAAGCGCGAGTACTGCGTGCAGTACGCGGAGTCGGACCTCGACTTCGTCCTGCGACTGATGAAGGAGGAGGGCATCGCCTTCTACTTCGAGCACGCGGGCGACGCGGAGGAACTGGTCCTGGTGGACACCAACGCGCCCTTCCAGCCCCTCCCCACGCTGGACGGTGGCCCCGTGTGGATCGCCAACCAGGCCGGAGGGCTCGCGCACGTGGAGACGCTCCAGGGATTCGACTGGTCCAGCACCCTGCGCCCGACGGGTGTGGTGGTGCGCGACTTCGACTGGACGCGGCCGAAGCTGAACCTGACGAAGGAGGTTCGGGAGGAGCAGGAGAGCGGACGGGAGTCCTACCTGTACCCGGCGGAACTCACCCTGTCGGAGTACGACAAGGAAAACCACCGGTACACGAAGGAGGACGTGGCCACGCGCGCCGGCCTGCTGCGCCAGGGGCAGCAGTTGAGCCGGCGGAAGGGGCGGGGCCGTGGCAACGTGACGGGCTTCTGCCCGGGGTACACCTTCGAGCTGCAGGGGCACGCGAGGGCCGAGCTGGACCAAGCCTACCTCATCACTCGTGTCGAGCACCTGGGCGAGGCCCCCGAGGAGCGGCCCCTGTTCTCCCCGGAGGACTCCGGGGAGGGGACGAAGCGGGAGCGGTACGAGAACCGCTTCGAGTGCGTTCCGTTGTCGGTGCCCTTCCGGCCGGAGTACCCGCTGGCGCGCAGCCGCATCCCAGGCCTGCAGACGGCCACGGTGGTGGGCCCTGCGGAAGAGGAAATCCACACCGACGTGCACGGCCGCATCAAGGTGCGGTTCCACTGGGACCGGGTGGGCCCTCAGGACGACAAGGCCTCGTGCTGGGTGCGCGTGGCACAGTCCTGGGCGGGGCCGGGCTTCGGCACGCTCTTCATTCCCCGCGTGGGCATGGAGGTCGTCGTCGACTTCCTGGAGGGCAACCCCGACCGGCCCCTGGTCATCGGCTGTGTCTACAATGGCAGCAACCCGCCTCCCGTCAAGCTGCCCGAGGAGCGCACCCGCAGCACCCTGCGCACGCAGAGCTCACCGAAAAGCCTCGGCTACAACGAGCTGCGCTTCGAGGACGCCAAGGGCGAGGAGCAGGTGTTCCTCCACGCGCAGAAGGACCTGGTGGAGGTGGTGGAGCACGACCACACCACGCAGGTGAACAATGACCAGGCCAACACGGTGGAGAAGAACCAGACCAACACCGTGAAGGTGAACCAGACCGAGAGCGTCGGCGGCGAGCAGACGATGACGGTCTCCGGCAACCGCACCAAGACGGTGAAGAAGGACGAAACGGTCACCGTGGAGCAGAACCGGACCGAGACGGTGAAGGCCAACGAGACAATCACCGTCAATGGCAACCGGACATTCACCGTGGACGGCAAGGAGACGTACTCGGTGGGCGGCACGCGCGACAAGAAGGTCACCGGCAAGGAGACCGTCACGCTGGAGGCCGGCCGGCAGACCACCGTCACCACGAATGACGAGCTCACCGTGAGCGCCGAGCGCCTGGTCACCGCCGACGTGAAGCACCAGCTCACCCAGGGCCCCACCACCTTCACCTTCGAGGGCGGCCACGTGGAGCTCGACGCGGGCAGCTACATCAAGCTGGTGCATGGCTCGGGAGAGGTCCACATCGAGGACAGCGGGAAGATTTCGGTGAGCTCCGGCACCGAGATTTCGCTGAGCTGCGGCGGCTGCTCCATCACGCTCACTCCCACGAAGATTGAAATCTCGGGCGCGGTGGAGGTCTCGCTCGCGGGGGGCGCCGGCACAGTGAAGCTGGACCCCACGGGCGTCGCGGTGGCCGGACCGAAGGTGAGTTCGGCCGGCTCGGCGATGAACGAAATCACCGGCGCGCTGGTGAAGATCAACTGAGCCCGGGCACATGGCGGACCAAGACATCCGAGCGCCCATCCTGAGGCGACTCGAGCGGCTGCGCACCCAGTGGCGCGAGTTCGCGGAAGACCCCGAGGCGCGGCTCCTGCACTGGGTGCTCGCCCAGGGCGAGTGGCAGCTGCTGGAGACCTTCTTCCAGGTGGAGGACCACGAGAGCGGCACCACGCCCGACCTGTTCCTGCGCCTCACCCCGGCCTTCGAGGAGCCGTCGCGGTATGGACTGGCCCTGGCGGAGTCCCTCTCCGTGCAGTACGCGGCGGTGCGCGACGAGCTGGCGGCCGCGGGCGCCGACGCCTCCTGGAGCGCCCCCCGGCCCGCGCACGGTGCGGACGACGTGGACGTGTTCCACGAGACGGCCGCCTCCTTCCATGCCCACCACCAGCCCCTGTTCAGGCACCTGGTGCTGGTGCTGCTACCGGAGGGGGACGTCCCCGCCCAGGAGTGGGCGCGGTGGGTGGAGCGGGCGGTGGAGCGGGCCCGCGGGCCGCACGTGCGGCTCGTCTGCGTCGACTCACGGGAGGACCCGCGGCTGGCGGAGGTGGCGCGACGGCAGGCGCGCCGGGTGCGCACCCGGGTGGCGGACCTGGGCATGGGCGCGGCGCTTGAGGAGGTCTCCACCGCCGCGGGGCGGCTGGACACGCCCCAGGGCCGCTACCGCCACCTGTTCGTGCAGCTGGGGCGCGCCATCGAGGCGCGGGATCTGGGGCGCGCGGAGCAGCTCGCGGCCCAGGCCGCGGCCGTGGCGCACCAGCAGCAGTGGGGCCACCTGCTGGTGGCCTCCTGGTTCGCGCTCGGCGCTGGCTACCTGGCCGTGGGCAGGCCCGTGGAGGCCATCCGCGTCTACCGCCAGGCGGAGGCGGCGGCCCTGGAGGCCCAGGCGCGGGGCGAGCCCACCGCGCCGGCCCTGCGGCTGAAGGTGCGCCTGGCACTGGGGGCCGGGTTCGTCGCGGCGGCGGCCTACGGGCGCGGCGCGGCGGTGTACGAAGAGACCGTGCCACTGGCCGAGCAGCTCCAGGACACGCGGATGCTGCTGGAGTGCTGGCGCATGGCGGCCTACTGCCACGAGCTGGCGCGGATGCACGACGCCTCGTGGCGCTGCGGCATGGAGGGCCTCAAAGTGGGGCAGCGGATGGACGAGGAGACGCGCCGCTCGTCCACGCTGGGCTACCTGGGCGAGGGCCTGCTGCGGCTCACCCGGACGTGGCAGTACCGCGAGCACGCGTCGCCGCTCATGCAGCAAATGGAGAAGCTCCTGGGGCCGCGCTGGCGGCCCTCCGCCTCCCGGGGGATGCCGTCATGATGCCCGCCGCCAAGCACCTGGACCCGCTGCTGGGAATCGACATCCACATCATCCAGCCGCCCGGCCCGGTGCCTCCCGTCCCCATTCCCCACCCGCACATCGGCATGGTGTTCGACCCGATGGACTACGTGCCCATCCTGGGCGCGACGGTGCTGATTGGGGGACTGCCTCGGGCGCAGGCGGGCACCTCGGGCATGGCGCTGCCGCCCCACATCCCCATGGGCGGCGTCTTCATCAAGCCCCCGGCCAACGAGTCCGAAATCTTCATGGGCAGCTCCACCGTGTCCGTGGACGGGGACGCCTTCAGCCACCTCGCCCTGCCTGCGCTGAGCTGCCAGGACCTGGGGATGCCGCCCATTCCGCGGCCCAAGAAGAAGAAGGTCGTCAAGAGCCTGGTGCTCCCGACGACGATGGTGCTCTCCATCCCCCTGCCCGTGCTGGTAGGCGGGCCGCCGACCATCTCGCTCTTCGCGCTCGGCATGCGCGTGGGCATGGCGATGTTGAAGGCGCTGGTGTCGAAGGTGAAGAAGCTGTACGCGGCGCGCAAGGCGCAGAACGGCGTGCACTGCAACGGCGGCCACCCGGTGGACGTGATTACGGGCGCCAACTTCGACGAGTTCGTGGACGCCCGCTCGCCGCCTTCGGGCCTCTTCTGCTGGCGGCGCCGCTACACCACGGCCCGGGCGGACCGGCGGGACGTGCTGGGCTGGGGGTTCCGGCACGAGTACCAACACACGCTGCACCTGTTCCACCAGGCCTGGCGCTACGAGGACGCGAAGGGGCGCGTCATCGACTTCGCGCCGCTGAAGCCCGGCCAGCGCGAGACGCGGCGGCACGGCGTGGTGCTGCGCCGGCTGGACAATGGGGACCTGGAGCTCTCCGAGGGCTACGGGCCGCGGCTCGTCATGCGGGCCGCCCCAGGGGAGGGCGTCGCGCGGCTCCGCTTCGTGCGCTCCGGGCGGACCGAGCTGGAGCTGCGTCACGAGGGCGAGCGGCTGTGCGAGGTGACGGAACGCACGCCCGAGGGCACCTGCCGCTACCGCTTCGTCCACGACGCCGCGGGCCGGATGACGGAGGTGCTCCGGCTGGAGACCCGCGGCACGCGGCGGGTGGCCCGGTATGAGTACGACCGCCAGGGGCACCTGGTGCTGTCCGAGGACGCGGAGGGCGGACGCCACACGTACCAGTATGACGACGCGCACCGCTGGACGCGGATGCGCACTCCCACCGGGTACAGCTTCTGGTGGAGATACGACGCGCAGGGCCGCTGTGAGGAGACCTCGGGAGAGGACGGGCTGTGGTGGGCGCGCTTCGAGTATGACCCCGAGAAGCGGGAGACCCGCGTCACCGAGCGCCAGGGAGGCGTCAGCACCTTCCAGTACGACGAGCACCTCACCCTGCGGAAGCTGAGGGACCCGCACGGTGGCGTCCTGACGCGAGAGGTGGACGCGGATGGACGCGTGCTACGGGAGGTGGACTCCGGCGGGCGCGTGACGCAGTGGGTGTACGATTCGGCGGGCGCCCTGGTGGGGAGACTGGACCCCTACCAGCGGATGCTGCCACCTCCGGAGGAGCTGCCGCGCGTCCCGCCGCCGGAGCGGTTCTTCCAGGGCCAGACGCCCGCGGGCTTCCTGCTGGGAAGCGCCCTGGACGCGCTGCCCCAGACGGCCGCGGGGGCCTCCCCCATGCTGCTGTCGCAGGTCCCCGCCGAGCTGCGCGACAGGCTGTCCGTGCTGGTGCGAGCCCGCCGCGAGGGCGTGGAGGCACCGGGGACGGTCCGCGTCCATGACGGCCTGGGACGACTGCTGCGGGAGGTGGACGCGGCGGGCCGCGGCCGGGAGTGGCGCTACGACCTCGCGGGCAACGAGGTGTGGTACCGGGACGCGGACGGCAGGGTGCGTGAGCGCCGCATCGGCCGGTGGAACCTCGTCGTGGCCGAGGTGGACCGGCTGGGCCACACGACGCACTACGACTACTCGGCCACCGAGGCCGTCACGCGGGTCGCCGACCCCGGCGGCACAGTCAGCACCTTCGACTACGACGAGAAGGACCGCATCCTCCGCGTCTGGCGCCACGGCGTGCTCAAGGAGCAGTACACCTGGGACGCGGGAGACCGCCTCGTGGAGAAGCGGGACGGGCACGGCCGGGTGCTGATGCGCATCGAGCACACGCCCGGCGAGCGGATGGAGGTGCGGCACCTGGCCTCGGGCGGCCAGCACGTCCTCGCCTACGACGCACGGGGCTGGCCCACGCGCGCCTCCACCGAGGCCCATGACGTCCGGCTGCGGCGCGAGGACTCCGGGCACCTTCGCTACGACCTCCGGGATGGAAGGGGCGTCACCCACGTCCAGACGCCGCTCGTGCGCCGCACGGCCGTGCTCGAGCGGTTCGTCTGGTCGCTCCATGCCTCCGAGGCCGAGGGAGGGCAGCGGCTGGTCGACCCGACCGGGCGCCAGCATCTCCTCTGGAAGGACGCCACGGGGCTGGTGCTGCGGGAGCACGCGAACGGGACGCGGGAGCTCACCCGGTACGACGACAAGGGGCGGCTGCTCGCCAGCCTCGTCTGGAAGTCCACCCACGACGGGATGCTCCACTCCCAGTGGACCCGGTACGACTACTCGGCGGAGGGCGACCTCGTCGGCGTCTGGGACAACGTGGCGGGGGAGACGCGCTATACGGTCGACGCGGAGCACCGACTGGTGCGGGAGGAGGGGCCGCAGGGTTCCTGCCCCTATGCCCATGACCCGAGCGGCAACCTGCTCGGCAAGCCGGGCCTGCGGCGTGTCACCCTGCAGGCGGGAAACCGGCTCGCGGCCGCCAATGACGAGCAGTTCGTCTACGACTCGCGCAACCACCTCGCCGAGCGGCATGCCTTCGATGGCACGCGCACGCGCTACACCTACGACAGCGCGGACATGCTGGTGCGCATCGACGACGCACGGGGCGAGCCCTGGACCGCGGCGTACGACGCGCTGGGCCGGCGCATCCGGTGTGGCCGGGGCGCACGGCAGACCTGGTTCCACTGGGACGGAGACCGGCTGGCGGCGGAGGTGTCACCGGAAGAGCGCCTGCGCCTCTACGGGTACGCGGCCCACGACGCCATCGTTCCCATCGTCTTCGTGGATTACGACAGCGTGGAGGCGGCGCCGGAGCAGGGCCGCGTCTACACCGTCTTCAGCAATCAGGCGGGAGTCCCCTGCCGCGTGGAGGACGACAGCGGGCGGGTGGTGTGGTGGGCCACGCGCATCGAGCCCTATGGCCACACGGAGGTGTCAGCGGACTCCGAGGTGGAACTCGCCCTGCGCCTGCCCGGCCACTACCACGACGTGGAGACGGGGCTCTTCTACAACCGCTTCCGGTATTACGACCCCGCGCTCGGTCGCTACCTGCAGAGCGACCCCCTGGGGCTCGCGGGTGGCCTCAACCTGTACGCGTATCCCTCCAATCCCCTGGTGCACTTCGACGCCCTGGGGTTGATGCACACGAACCGGGGCAACCCGAACCATGTCGATGGCAAAACCCCCGTCGAGAACGTCAAGCCGCTCGACGTCGACTCCTATGGGAGCCAGACGAAGCGCTCCGTGGTCGGTGACCAGCTCGACAACGACCATATTCCGTCATTCGCCGCCAGCCGGAAGGCTTGCGAGGACCACCTCGAGCGCAAGCTGACGGATGTGGAAGCCACCAAGCTCAAGAACTACCTGACGTCCATCACCGAGCCGCATGCCGTGCACAGTGGCAGCAGTCGCACCTACGCTGGAAGGAACACCTCGGAACAAATCGCGGAGGACGCTCTGGACCTGCGCAAGGCCGCGCAGAAGGACATGGCTGCCGTCGGTGACGAACTGGCCCGGCAGTCCGGGAAGACCAAGGAAGAGGTTGACGCGGCTTTCAAGACGCTGGACAAGCGGAACGAGGACATCGGCCTCTATGACAAGGATCTCAGCACGTTCCTCCAGAACGCGGGAGTGCTCTGAGACACCTGGATGGCCGCACAGCCTGGGGAAGCCATGATGGATGCATCGAAGCTAGGAGAACTCATCGGCAAACCGTACGAGTCGCCGGAGGTACAGGCCTTCGTGAAGACGCTAGGACCGGTGAAGGTCGACAAGGAGCTGGGGGCGCCCGAGACCATCTATTACATCTTCAAGGCCCAGGGAGTGAACCTGCTCACCGAGAGCACCACGAACCGGGTCACCACCCTTTTCCTGATGGCGTCCATGGACGGCGAGCCCGGTTATCCAGGACCGCTCCCCCATGGACTGAGCTTCTCCATGACGCGCGACCAGGTGCGCCAGGCCATCCGCGCGCCGGACAAGTTCAAGCCGTTCTACGACGCGTGGGAACAGGGCTCGCACATCTTCCGCGTCGAATACAAGAGCGGCGCCATCAAGATGGTCATGTTCATGGGCGGTTGAGCCGTGGCCGAAATCGACCAGGTGCAAATCGAGCTGCTCTTCCCGGGTTCACCGTGGGCATGGAAGGAGCGGTTGCTGGCGGCCTTCGAGGCGCAGCCTACATTCGCTCCCAGCCACTGGGGTGAGAGCGACAGCCTCCGCCACGACTATGTCCGCGAGGACCTGACTCGCTTCGTCGACGAGGCCCGGATGACGGAGTCGCCGCCCGTGCCGTCGCTGCGGCGGGTGGTGCAGCCTCGCTACGTCGCCACGTGGAGCACGAGCGAGCGGAGTCCCGGCTGGGTGGTCCTCAAGAGCCAGATGCGGCTGCGCCCCGAGGACCCGGCGCTGCTCTTCGACTTCGCCCAGACGCTCGCCGAAGCCCTGCCCGTCGAGTACGGGCTGGTGGACATCGGGTTCGAGGGAGTTCCTGCCGACCTCGCGATGAACCGGGGCGCCCTCCAGCACCCCCGCGCCTACCTGGAAGATGGGCCGGACACGCTCTTCGCCCGCACGTTCCTGGGGCCGCGCCTCGTCGCGTTGATGGGCGGCGAGCCGGTGCTGCGCGCCAGTGGCGGTGTCGTCAAGGCAGGCGCGAACGGCGTCGTCACGTTGGACCTGCTCGACGCACCGTGGAAGGCGGAGCCGGGCGTGCTCAAGCAGCGGCAGCTCGAGGTGCTCGAGAAGCTCCGTCCGACCGGCATCTTCTCGAGGCAGGAGGGGCTCTTCCCTCGGCCGGGAGAGCGCTGGAAGCCGCCTCCCTCGGAGCAACCGGCCTGAAGTCCATGGCCTCCGCGCTTCAGCCGATGAGGCCGAGCACTTCCGCGAGCCAGGGGCGCACGTCCTCGCGGGTGAGGCCGTGGCCGGTGTCGAGCGCCCAGGTGAGGAGCGCGCCGGCCATCTCGCCCGCGGTGTGGTAGCGGCTGACCACGTCCGGCGCGAGGGCCTTGCGGAGGATGGCGGCGAGCGTGCGGTCCAGCGTGTACGGCAGGTGGAGCCGCGCGGCGCGGATGATGGCCATCACCACGTCCGGGTCCGTCTCCTCGCGCCGGAAGGGGTGCCGGCCCAGGAGCAGTTCGTGGAGCATGATGCCCACGGCGAACACGTCCGAGGCGGGGGTGAGCGGCTCGCCGCGCGTCTGCTCTGGAGACAGGTAGTGCAGCTTGCCCGCGGCCACGCCTTCCGCCGGGCCGATGTCCACGCTGTGCGAGCGCGCGACACCGAAGTCGCCGAGCTTCACCTCACCCTCGCCGGAGAAGAAGACATTGGCGGGGTTGACGTCGCCGTGCACCAGGCCCAGGTGCCGGCCGCTGCGCGTGCGCGCCCGGTGGAAGTAGGCGAGGCCGCGCAGCACCTCGATGCAGACGTGCACGGCCATGCCGGTGGGGAATGGCCGCTGCTGCTGGCGCAACGTGCGGATGAGCCCGCCCAGGTCCCCGCCCACCAGCAGCTCCATGGCGATGAACGGCCGCCCGAAGGCCTCGCCCACCTCCAGCCGCTGCACGAGGTTGGGGTGCACCAGCAGGCCCATGAGGTCCGCCTCGTCGGCGAAGACCTCCATGGGCACGTCCTTGCGCATCAGCTTGAGCGCCACGCTGAAGGGCTGGCCGCGTGGATCCACCGCGTCCGCGAGGAACACCTCGGCCATGCCACCCGAGCCGAGACGTGAGCGCAGCTGATAGCTGCCGAAGCGGCGGGAGGGCACCTCGACGGGGCGGGGGACCGCGACGTGCATGGCCCCAGTGTACCGCGAGACGCCCCCGCGTCACCTCCCACCCAAGAGGCGCGCAATTCGATTACAGGATTCCAGCTGACGCGGAAGGTGGGCGGCCAGCTCACTCCTCCTGGCTCAGCTCGATGAGCAGCTCCAGATCCTCGGTGGCTTCCATGCTCTCCAGCAGCTCCAGGTTCTCCACCACCTCGCGGTCCTCCTCGGACAGAGAGGGCCGCGCGCGGGGCACCTCGCGGGGAGGAGGCACATCCGCGGGAACGGAAGGCGGAGGCGGCGGAGGCGGCGGCTCCTGCGCGGCGGCGGGGAGCGCGGCGAGCGTCACCCAGGCGAGCAGCAGGAAGGGCAGGGCGCGGCTCACCGGCGCCGCCTCTCGCGCAGACGCTCACGTACTTCCTGGCGCTGCTCGGGCGACAGCTGCCGCCAGCGGCGCATGTTCTCCAGCATCTGCTCGCGTTTCTCGGGATGCTCGCGCAGGTACCGCCGGATGCGCTGGCGCAGCTGCGCGCGCTCCTCGGGGCTGAGCTTCCTCAGCTCGCGCGCCCGCTCCCGCAGCGCCTGGCGCTCGTCGGGGCTGAGCTTCCTCAGCTCGCGCAGGTTGGCGCGGATGCGCTCGCGCTCCTCGGGCGGAAGCTGACGCCAGCGCTCCAGGTTGCCTCGGATGCGCTCCTGCTCCTCCTTCGGCAGCGACTTGAACTCGCGAAGCTTCGCGCGCAGCGCCTCCTTCTGCTCCGGCGTCATCCGCTCGAAGCGCTCGGCGGCCGTCCGGGGCTCCTTCGTCTCCGCGCGCGCCGGGGCGCCCGCCAGCAGCGCCATGCCCAGCGCCACAGCAGCCAGCCGTCTCATTGCAACACCTCCAGCTCGTGGAGGTTCGCGACGACCTCCAGGTCCTCGGCGCTGTCGAGCCCCAAGAGCTCGTAGTCCTCGGCCAGCTCCAGGTTGGCGGCCAGCTCCATCACCGCCGGGTCCGCCAGCTCGGGCGGCGCCTCGGAACCGGAGCCCACCACCACCAGCGCCACGGCCACCGCCGCCACGAGCCCCGCGGACGGCACCAGCACCGCGGGGCGCAGGAGCGCCCTCAGCCGCGCCCACCATGGCTCCGGCAACGCGTCCAGCTTCGCCAGCACCGCGCGCCGGGTGGCCGGCGAGGGCTCGAAGGCGGGCAGCTCCGCCACGCGCGCCACGGCGTCGCGCAGGAGCGCGTGCGTGGCGTGGCACCCGCCGCAGGTGCCCAGGTGGGCCTCCACCTCCGCGCGCCGGACGGGGGGCAGCTCCCCGTCCACGTACGCCGTCAGGTCCTCTTCGAAACCACAGCTCATGCCCTGCTCCTCGCGGGCGCGGTGCCCGCCCGCAGCTCTTCGATTCTTCGCGCCACCGCCAGCGTGGCGCGGTGGATGAGGCTCTTCACGGCGGCCTCGCTCGCGTCGAGCGCCTCGGCGATGTCCCGGTACGCCATGCCCTCGAAGCGGCACATGGTGAAGGCCGCGCGCTCCCGGTCGCTCATGTCCGCCAGCGCCGCGCCCACCGCCCGCTCCAGCTCCCGTCCCGCCAGCGCCTGGTCCGGCCTGTCTCCCTCCGGTCCGGCCATCTCCACCGTTCCCGTCTCCTCGCCTTCCGGCGTCTCCGAGGACGTGTGCGTCACCCGGTACTCGCCCCGCCTCACCTCGTTGAGGCAGTGGTTGGTGGCCACGCGGAAGAGGAAGGTCTTGAACCGGGCCGTCGGCTTGTAGGCCTTCGCGTTCCGGTAGAGCTTCACGAAGATGTCCTGCGTGAGCTCCTCCGCCCGCTCCCGGTCCCCCACGAAGCGCAGCGCGAACCGCGCCACGCTCCCGTGGTAGCGGTCGAACAGCCAGGCAAAAGCCCGCCGGTCCCCCGCGGCCACCTTCAGCATCGCCTGCGCGTCCGAATCCACGTCCACGTCCGACATCAACCCCGTTGCCCGCTGGAAGTTGCGGGCCACTCCGCTTTGAACCCCACCGGGGGCCGTGGCTACAGTTTCCCCGTGCCGGACTCTCCCCGCCTACATCCGCCCACGCAAAGGCTCGACGAGGACGCGGCGGAGGCCCGGCTCCCCGATGTGGCCGCCTGGAGCCCGCCGGAGCCCGAACCGGAGCCCGAGGCCGTGCTGCCTCCTTCAGAGGCACCGCGGAAGGCCCGGCCCGCGCCCCCCCTCGTCCAGACGCCCTACCTTCAGCCGCTGACGGGCAAGCCCACCCCGCCGCTGGACCTGCCGCTGCCGGTGCTGGTGCTGACGGAGCAGGTCCGCCGCGTGCCGGAGGCCGAGCGCCCGGAGCTGGCCACACGGCTGAACACCCTCCTGGAGCAGATGGGCCAGGCGGGCGGGGACCGGCAGGTGGCGGACACCTTCCACCGGCTGCTGGAGACCGGGAAGCTGGAGGGGCTGGTGGATACCCGGGGCCGCACGTGCCGCGCGGTGGCGGTGGAGGCGCTGCTGTCGCTGGGCTACCCCTATGCCCTGGAGGTCCGCCCGGAGGACCTGGAGCACCTGCGCACCCATGGCCGGGCACGAGCGGCCCCCGGCCCCGGCGCCCTCCTCCCGGTGGGCGTGCTCATCGCGGGCCTGGGCATGCAGTCCATCCAGGAGCTGACGAGGCCGGGCGGGCCCGACAGCCTGGTCACCACCCAGGTAGGTCTGGCCGTGCTGGCCTTGATGGCCTTGTGGCTTGCCCCGCCGCGCTCCCCCGTATACCGCTTGGGCCTCGGTTTGCTGGCGCTCGTCTCCGTCCTCGCCGTGGGACTTCCGCTCGTAGCGGACACTCCGGCGGGGATGTGGGCGGGGCTGGCCGGGCTGGTGGCCGTCTTCCTGGCTGCCCTCCGCGAGAGCTGAGAAGCAGGATGCAGTACGGATGTCAGAGGGGTGGACTAGGGTCTACCCATCGCGTACTAAAAGCGCGTTCAGGTGGACCGGGGTGGTCCGCCAATACAAGGAGCGACGAGAAATGGCCGTGAATACGGAGAAGGAAAAGGCAATCGAGCTGGCGATGTCCGCGGTGGAGCGCCAGTTCGGCAAGGGTTCCATCATGCGGCTCGGCAAGGACGAGCCGCTGATGCGGGATGTTCAGGCCATTTCGACGGGCTCGATTTCGCTCGACATCGCCCTGGGCGTGGGTGGCGTTCCCAAGGGCCGCATCATCGAAATCTTCGGACCGGAGTCCTCCGGTAAGACGACGCTGTGCCTCCACATCGTCGCCGAGGCCCAGAAGCGTGGCGGCATCTGCGGCTACGTGGACGCGGAGCACGCGCTCGACGTGGGCTACGCCCGCAAGCTGGGCGTGCGCACCGATGACCTGCTCCTGAGCCAGCCGGACACCGGTGAGCAGGCGCTGGAAATCGCGGAGATGCTGGTGCGCTCGGGCGCCATCGACGTGCTGGTGGTGGACTCGGTCGCCGCGCTCGTTCCCAAGGCGGAGCTCGAGGGCGAGATGGGCGACGCGCACATGGGCGTGCAGGCCCGCCTCATGAGCCAGGCCCTCCGCAAGCTGACGGGCACCATCGCCAAGAGCCAGACGTGCGTCATCTTCATCAACCAGATCCGCATGAAGATTGGCGTCATGTTCGGCAACCCCGAGACGACGACGGGCGGTAACGCGCTGAAGTTCTACGCGTCCCAGCGCCTGGACATCCGTCGCATCGGCGCCATCAAGAACGGCGAGTCGGTGGTGGGCAGCCGCACCCGCGTCAAGGTGGTGAAGAACAAGGTGGCCCCCCCGTTCAAGGAGGTCGAGTTCGACATCATGTACGGCACGGGCATCTCCCGTGAGGGCGACCTCATCGACCTGGCCTCCAACGAGAACATCGTGGAGAAGAGCGGCAGCTGGTTCTCCTTCAACGGAGAGCGCATCGGCCAGGGCCGTGAGAACGCCAAGGACTACCTCAAGGAGCACCCCGAGGTGGCCAAGGACATCGAGGCCCGCGTGCTGGAGAAGTACGGCATCAACAAGGGGGCCCCTGTCGCCGCCGCGCCCGCCGCCGAGGAAGCCCCGGCCGAGGGTGGTGGCAGCGAGAAGCGCGCCCGCGTGAAGGCCGTGAAGTGAGACGCGCCCGGCAGCGGCGCCCTCCGGGGCCCGCTGTGTGAGTTCGAGGGCCGGACTTCCCGAAGTGGGGGGCCGGCCCTCTCTCTTTTCTCCCGCTGGCTTCACACGCCCGTACCGCTGGTGGATGACACGCCGCGTTGTGAGGTGGCGTGAGCCGGGATGTTTCCTGGAGGGCAGACGAGCGACTTAGACTCCGCGCGCCAAGTTTCCCAACCCGCGCTTTTCGGAGTCCTGCCTTGTTCGACCAATTCAAGCGTCGCAGTTTCCTTCAGGCCGTCGTCGCCGTCGCGGCGAGCACCGCGTTCGGGTGCTCGGATGATGAGAACGGGACGGCGCCGTCGGATGACCGTGCGAAGTACTTCCCCCAGTCGGTGGCGTCGGGTGACCCGCGCGCCGACAGCGTGGTGCTGTGGGTGCGCGCGGTGGACCCGGACAACGCCAGCGCCAACACGCAGGTGCGGCTGGAGGTCTCCACCGGCGAGGACTTCGCCACGCTGGTGCTGAACGAGCAGTTCTCCGCGCTGGCGCAGCACGACCACGCCCTCAAGGTGAAGGTCACCGGCCTGTCCGCCCGCACCACGTACTACTACCGCTTCACCTTCGAGAAGAACGGCCAGAAGTTCACCAGCGCCACGGGCCGTACCCGCACCGCGCCGGCCGCTGGCGCGGACGTGCCGGTGAAGTTCGCCTTCGCCAGCTGCCAGGACTACATCGGCCGCTACTTCAACGCGTGGCAGCGCCTGCTGCAGCTCGACCCGGACCTGGACTTCATCGTCTTCCTCGGCGACTACATCTACGAGACGACGGGTGACGCGTCCTTCCAGTCCGCCAACGGCCTGCGCACGGTCGTCTTCAGCGAGCCGGAGAAGGCGCTGCGCATGGGCACGGGCCTGCGGGCGTTCTACGCGGCCAACGCGGTGTCCAACTACCGCGACCTCTACAAGAACCTGCGCAAGGACGAGGTCATCCAGCGGGTGCACGAGCGTTACCCGTTCATCGTCATGTGGGACGACCACGAGTTCTCCGACGACTGCTTCGGCGCCACCGCCACGTACACGGACGGCCTCACGGACGAGAAGCAGGAGGAGCGCCGCCGCAACGCGGAGCAGGCCTTCTTCGAGTACATCCCGCTGGACACCGCCAACTCGAGCGCGGGCGCCGTCGCCATCCCCGAGCAGAAGGACCTCTACCCCAACACGCGCATCTACCGAGACTTCGACTTCGGGAAGAATCTGAAGCTGGTGGTGACGGACTTCCGCACCTACCGCCCGGACCACCTCATCCCCGAGGACGCCTACCCCGGCACGGTGGCGCTGACCGAAGAGGAGATGCGCGCGGCGCTGCCCGCGCTGCCCGCGGCCGTGCAGCCGGCGGTGCAGGGCATCCTCGTCGCCCCGACGTTCGCGTACGTGAACATCGATGACGCGGCCTACGCGCAGTACAAGCAGGGCCTGCTGGGCGCGTACGTGCAGCAGGCCATGCAGGCGGGCCTCACCCAGGAGCAGGCCGGCGCCAAGGCCGGTGCCATGGTGAAGGGCAACCTGTCGCTCTTCTACGTCAACCAGGTGGTGCCGGCCATCAACCCGGCCCGCCGGGCGGCCGGCCTCGCGCCCCTCGAGCTCATCTCGGCCGAGGGCGCCAAGCGCGGCATCTCCTACGCGCACATGGGCAAGGCCGGGCTGTTCGGCATCCAGGGCTCGCGCTACATCGTCATCAAGCCCACCTTCGACCTGTTCGCGACGGTGAAGTACCTGCTGGCCCAGGCCGGCACGCCCCCGCAGAACCCGCAGAACGCGCTGGGCGACGCGCAGCGCGCCTGGTTCCAGCAGTCGGTCCGCGCGGACAACACGTGGAAGGTCATCGTGTCGTCCGTGTCGCTGACGTCCATGGTGTTCAACCTGGAGGGCAAGACGGACATCCCGGACGCGTCGCTGCGCCAGCAGTTCTACTTCAACGTGGACCAGTGGGACGGCTTCCCCACGGAGAAGCAGGCGCTGCTGGGCTACCTGCGCGGGGCCGGCGTGAAGAACCCGCTGTTCATCTCCGGTGACATCCACGCGTCCTTCGCGTCGGTGGAGCAGGGCGTGCCCACGCTGACGGCGCCGGCCATCTCCTCCGGCTCCATCAAGGAGCTGGCGGGCACGGCGCTGCTGGGCGCGGGCTACGGCTCGCAGACCAGCGTGTACAACTACATCGTCAACGAGCTGGAGAAGACGATGACGGCGGCCCACCCCGGCATGCGCTTCGCGGACGGCGACGCCCACGGCTTCGTCACCGTGGAGGTGAAGGCGGACGAGGCGCTCGCCACGTTCCACCTCGTCCCCAGCTCGGAAATCGCCAAGGACTACACGCTGCGCGCCGACTCGGAGCTGGAGGCGAAGTTCACGACGAAGCAGTTCCGCATCCAGAACAGCGACATCACCGCCATCTGAGCGGGTGACGCTCCACCGTGAAGGTGGACGAAAGAGGGCCGCGCCGGGAGCCTCGTGCTCTCCGGCCGCGGCCCTCGGCCGTTTCAGGGGGCTGCTGCCGCGGCGGCGGGGGCAGGCACGTCGAAGTGGCCGGCGGCGCGCTCGCGGCAGTTGTCGCAGTGGCCGCAGTCCTCCTCCATGACCTCGTCGAAGTAGTCCGCGAGGAAGTGCCAGCGGCACTGCGTCGTCTGGCCGTAGCGCATCATCCGCTGCAGCCGCTCGCGGTCGCCGCGGTGGCGCTCCTCGTAGGCGGAGAGGAAGGTGTCCAGCTCCTCCAGGCTCTCGAAGTCGCGCAGGAGCTTCAGGCCGCGGCTGCCGCGCTCCAGGATGCCGGCGCCGGACAGCCACGCCACGAGCACCTGCGTGCGCTTCAGCCCCAGCCCCGACACCTCCGCGAGCTGCTTGATGGGGACGGACTTCCCCTTCGCGGCGGCGAACAGCTCGCGCGCGGCGGTGTAGAGCTGACGGGACTCGTCGCGGTGCGGGTACTTGCCACCGAGGAAGTAGCTCTGGATGCGCTTGTCCTCCAGCCGGTAGAGGAGGATGGCGCGGGCGGGCAGGCCGTCGCGGCCCGCGCGCCCGGCCTCCTGGTAGTAGCTCTCCGGCGAGTCCGGGAAGTGGTAGTGCACGACGAAGCGCAGGTCCTGCTTGTCGATGCCGAGGCCGAACGCCTTGGTGGCGACGATGACGCGGTGGCCGCCCTCCATGAAGCGCGCTTGCGTCTCCTCGCGCTCCCTGGGCTTGAGCTTGCCGTGGTAGCGGCCGGCGTCCACGCCTGCGTCGGTGAGCCACTTCCACAGCTCGTCCACGCGGCGCACGGTGGCGCAGTAGACGATGCCGGTGCCCTCCTGCTGCTCGAGCAACTCCAGGAGGCGGGCGCGCTTGGCGTCGGGGTTGACGGTGCGGGACACCTCCAGGAAGAGGTTGTCGCGCTGGATGCCGGTGCACACCACGCGCGCGTCGGGGATGCCGAGCTGGGACAGCACGTCCTCGCGCACGGCGCGGGTGGCGGTGGCGGTGAGGGCGAGCACGGGCGGGTGACCCAGCGCGCGGATGGCGTCGCGCAGCGACAGGAAGGCGGGGCGGAAGTCATGGCCCCACTGGGAGACGCAGTGGGCCTCGTCCACGACGAAGAGGGACACGCCGGCCTTCTGCAGCGCCTCCAGCCGCTCGGGCTTCTCGAGCTGCTCCGGGGTGACGTAGACGAGCCCGTGCTCACCCCGGCGCAGCTCGAGCGTCGTCTCGCGGACCTCGCGCTCGGTGAGCGTGGAGTCGAGCCGCGCGACGTCCATCTCCGCCTCCAGCATCTTCTCGTGCTGGTCCTGCATCAGCGCCAGCAGCGGCGAGACGACGACGGTGGTCTTCGGCAGGAAGAGGGCGGGGAGCTGGAACGTCAGCGACTTGCCGGCGCCGGTGGGCATGACGCCCAGCACGTCCTCGCCGTTCATCAGCGCCTCGATGATTTCGCGCTGGCCGGGGCGGAAGTCCTCCACGCCGAAGCGCTCGCGGGCCTCGGCCTCCAGCTCATCCCACGAGGGGCGTGTTCCCATCGACGTGCGTCCTCCGTCGCTTCGCGCCAGGCTCGAAGGGGAAGGTAGTGCTCCGCCCGGCGGGTGGCGGTGAGGACGGGAGCCCCCGCCCCGCCC
>NZ_JABBJJ010000187.1 GCF_012933655.1 Pyxidicoccus fallax
GTTGTTGGATGAGGTGCTGGGGCGGGCGGGGCTGAAGCGCTCGGAGCTGTATGTCACCAACGCGGTGAAGCACTTCGGGTGGACGGAAGGGGAGGGCGGCAAGCGTCGGCTGCACCAGTCACCGGGGCGCACGGAGGTGCTGGCGTGCCGGGGGTGGCTGGAGGCGGAGGTGGCGGCGGTGCGGCCGAGGTTGATTGTCGCGCTGGGGGCCACGGCGGCGCAGGCGTTCCTGGGGCCGGGGTTCCGCATCAATCTCAGTCGCGGACAGGTGTTCGACACGCCCTGGGCGGACGGGTGGATGGCCACGTTCCACCCGTCGGCGCTGCTGCGCATGCCGGACCCTCGCAAGCGGGCGGAGGCGCGCATCCACTTCGAAGCGGACCTGCGCTCCGCGGCGGAGTGGCTGCGCAAGGCGCTGTCGCGGGACGGAGTCGCGTGAAGTGGGCGGAGACGCGCCCACGTGCAATGTGGAGTTTGGCGAGTTCACCCTCTGACCCGGGCCTCCTCCCATGACCCTGACAGCGCAGCAGTTGTTCGAGGTTGCAAGCCGCTACCGGGACACGACGAAGGAATACTACCTCCGGCAGGAGGCCAGTCCGCAGCACGAGCGCCTCGCGGCGCTCTGGCAGCAGGAGTTGCTCAAGATGGAGCGCTGGCGCGCGTTCCTGAGAGCACTCGAACAAGAACTCCCTGGCTTCACCTTCGGAGATGGCACCGCGCCATTGTCGCCCTGCTTCCGATGCATCGCATATCCGGCCAGCAGCTACCCGCATCCTGAGGTCCGCTGGGCCGTCGTGGGGTGTGTCAGCATCCTGGCTCCGGTCTATTCACTCTACGGCGTGGAGTTCGAATTCGAGGGCCGC
The DNA here is from genome assembly GCF_012933655.1 of Pyxidicoccus fallax. GTDB lineage: Bacteria > Myxococcota > Myxococcia > Myxococcales > Myxococcaceae > Myxococcus > Myxococcus fallax. The sequence continues at coordinate 864 of NZ_JABBJJ010000187.1, forward strand.
GTTCGCAAGAGCGCCACGGTCCGCTTCGTGCCACTTCCTCCGCACCTGGCTGCCGTGGCCTCTGTCATCGCAACACGGCTCGAGGCGGAGTTCGGAGTCACCGAACTACCGCCCGCGTTCGCGAGGACTCCGGTTCCTCTCTTCGTCGAATCCAAGGAACCGCCCGAGACGACGCTCTTCGACGCGCTGTTCACCGACCGCCCCGAAATCATCCCCTGAGCGCCTGAATGCGCGAGACACGCGCCCATATCGTCCGTTCTCCAGATGATTGCGCCCCGGTGGTGCTCCTGGCCCGTGAGGTGGGGCCGGCGCTACCGTGGCTCCAGCCCGCCGACATCCAGGAGGACACCCGATGCGTCGCTCATCCCTGGCCCTGTTGCTGCTTCTCTCCGCCGCCTGCGCGCATGGCCCCAAGGGCCGCTCCGGCCCAAACGTCCTCATCACCCCGGCCGAGCTGGCGCTGCAAACAGGCCTGGAGCCCTGGGCTATCTCCATGCCCTTCGGCAAGGACCAGGACGGCACCGAGCTCGTCCTCCAATTCATGGAGCGCGCCGAGGCCTCCGGCGCCCACTTCGTCAGCGACGTGCAGGTGGTCTTCATGGCCGAGGAGAACGGCCAGCCCCTGGAGTGCCGCACCCGCCTCGTCCCCGAGGGCACCGCCCGCGACATCCAGCGGGGCATGCGCACCGCCGAGTCCGGCTCCCGCTCCCCGGCCCTGACGCTCGTCCAGCGGCCCGTGTCCCGGCCGGAGTACACCTGCATGTCCCAGCAGGGCGCCCGCGTCGCGACCGGTACCTACGTGGACACTGGCGTGGAGCGCGGCCTGGTGCCGTCACGCGGCCAGGGCGGCGGCCGCGGCCTGCTCAATGCCGTGACGCTCTGCGGCTACCAGCCCGTGACGCGGATGCTGACGCGCTACGCCTTCGAGGACACCGTCAACTACGTGCCGCCCCAGCTCCCCCGCGTCCGCGAGGCCCGCCCGGAGCTGCGCATCGAAGAAACCGACGCGGAGTGCCTGCCCAGAGAGCCGCACGCCCCCGCCGTCAACCGCATCGAGGCCATCGCCTACGGCGGCTCCGGGCCGAAGGCCGCCCTGGGCTCCTCGCCCGAGGTCATCCCCGTCCAGCACGACCTCTGAGGCATTCCACCGCTCCTCGTGACGCACCCTCGGGGAGCGGCGGCTCGGACGCTCAGATGCCGCGCACCTCGTGCGGCTTGTAGGGCGCCTCCAGCGCCTTGATTTCGTCCGCCGTCAGCTTGAGGTCCACCGCGCGCACGGCGTCCTCCAGGTGCTCCAGCTTCGTGGCGCCGATGATGGGCGCCGTCACCGCGGGCTTCGACAACAGCCACGCCAGTGCCACCTGCGCGGGCGGCACGTTGCGCGCGGCGGCCACGTCCCGGTTCGCCTGCGCCACCTCCCAGTCCCCGGGCTGGTCGTAGAGCTGGTTGGAGAAGGTGTCCGACTGCGCACGCGTCGTGGACTCGCGGTCCTTCAGCGACTTGCGCGTGCCCGCGAGCAGGCCGCGCGCCAGCGGAGACCAGGGGATGACGCCGATGCCCTCCGACTCGCACAGGGGCAGCATCTCCCGCTCCTCCTCGCGGTAGACGAGGTTGTAGTGCCCCTGCATGGAGACGAAGCGCGACCAGCCATTCAGGTCCGCCACGCCCAGCGCCCGCGCGAACTGCCACGCGTACGCGGACGACGCGCCCAGGTAGCGTACCTTCCCCTGGCGCACGAGCTGGTCCAGCGCGGACAGCGTCTCCTCCAGCGGCGTGTGCGGGTCCATGCGGTGAATCTGGTAGAGGTCGATGGCCTCCACGCCCAGCCGCTTCAGGCTCGCCTCGCAGCCCTGGACGATGTGCTTGCGCGACAGGCCGCGCATGTTCTGCCCGTCGCCCATGGGGAAGAACACCTTGGTGGCCAGCACCACCTCGTCCATGCGCGCGTAGCGGCGCAGCGCGCGGCCCGTCACCTCCTCGCTGACGCCCAGCGAGTACATGTCCGCCGTGTCGAAGAAGTTGATGCCCAGTTCGACCGCTCGGCGAAAGAAGGGCTGCGCGGCCTCTTCGTCCAGCACCCACGGACGCCAGGTGGGCGTGCCGTAACTCATGCAGCCCAAACAGATGCGAGACACCCGCAGGCCCGTGCGGCCCAGGTACGTGTACTTCATCGGTGCTCCTCCCTCGCACATCGTTGATGACCGCGACTCAGCAGACGCGTCGTCATTGGTGCGTCACGTCATACCTCGGATGGGTGGGTCGAAAATGAACGCGTGTCTTTTCTGCGTCCGAAGAAACCGCTAAAGAGTACGGGCAATCCGAGGGGGCGTTGGGCGTATCGGCGTGCCGGCTCCCCGGGTTTTGCGGGCGGGGTGTGCGTCACGACGTTACGGTCGCCGCCCTCTTCGAGAAGGCCGCCCCCCGAGACTCCGACATGTACCTGCCGACTCGCGCCGACCCCGCCTCTGAATTCGTCTGTCCCGAGGATGCCAGCTTCGTCGATGTCTGCAGGGCTCGGGCCGCTGCGCAAGGCGGGGAGCGGGTCTTCACCTTCCTGGAAGAGGAAGGCGAGAGCACACTCACCTACGCGGAGCTGGATGCCGGAGCGCGCGCGGTGGCAACACTGCTGCAGCAACATCTGGCACCGGGTGAGCGCGCGCTGCTGCTGTACCCGCCCGGGCGCGAGTACGTGCTGGGCTTCCTGGGGTGCCTGTACGCGGGAGTGGTGGCGGTGCCCGCGTATCCGCCGGACCCGATGCGGCTGGGCCGCACGTTGCCGAGGCTCCAGGCGCTGGTGGCGGACTGTGACGCGCGCGTGGCGCTCACCACGTCCTTCATCGCGGAGATGGTGGAGCCGCTCACGGCGGACGCGCCGGACCTGCGCGCGCTGCGCTGGCTGGCCACGGACGCGGTGCCCGCGAGCGGGGCGGAGGCGTGGCGGGCACCGTCCCTGGGCGGCGACGCGGTGGCGTTCCTCCAGTACACGTCCGGCTCCACGGGGACGCCGCGCGGCGTGGTGCTGCGGCACCGTCAGTTGCTGCACAACTCGACGCTGATTACGCGCGGGTTCGACGCGGGGCCCAACGGGGTGGGCGTCATCTGGCTGCCGCCGTACCACGACATGGGGCTCATCGGCGGCATCCTCCAGCCGCTGTTCCGGGACATCCCCACGGTGCTGATGCCGCCGCTGTCCTTCCTCCAGCGGCCGCTGCGGTGGCTGGAGGCGGTGTCGCGGTTCGGAGGGACGGTGAGCGGCGGGCCGAACTTCGCGTTCGACCTGTGCGTGCGCAAGAGCACGCCGGAGGAGCGGGCCGCGTTGGATTTGAGCCGCTGGGAGGTGGCGTTCTGCGGCGCGGAGCCGGTGCGCGCGGAGACGCTGGAGCGCTTCGCGGAGGCGTTCGCTCCGGCGGGCTTCCGGCGCGAGGCGTTCTACCCGTGCTACGGGCTGGCGGAGGGGACGCTCATCGTCACCGGAGGCACGCGCGTGGCGGCCCCGGTGGTGCGGCGCTTCGCGCGTGAAGGACTGCGACACGGCGAGGCGCGGACACCGGCGGCCGGTGACGCGGAGGCGGTGCTGGTGGGGTGTGGCGCGTCGCTCGGCGGGCAGGAGCTTCGGGTGGTGGACCCGGAGACGCTGACTCCGTGTGGCCCGGGCCGGGTGGGCGAAATCTGGGTGCGTGGGCCCAGCGTGGCGGACGGGTACTGGCAGCGGCCGGAGGAGACGGAGCGGACGTTCCAGGGGCGGCTTGCGGGCTCGGGCGAGGGGCCCTTCCTGCGCACCGGAGACCTGGGTGTGCTGGACGGGGGCGAGGTGTTCGTCACCGGGCGGCTGAAGGACGTGCTGGTGCTGCGCGGGCGCAACCACTACCCGCAGGATTTGGAGCTGTCCGTGGAGCGGAGCCACCCGGGCCTGCGCCCTGGCTGTGGCGCCGCGTTCGCGGTGGAGGTGGCGGGCGAGGAGCGACTGGCGCTCGTGCAGGAGATCTCCGCGAAGACGGTGGACGCGGGCGAGGTGGACACGGTGCTCGCGCGCGTCCGCGCCGCGCTGGCCGAGGAGCATGGCGTGGCCGCGCACGCGGTGGTGCTCATCGCCGCGGGCTCGCTGCCGAAGACGTCCAGCGGCAAGGTGCAGCGGCGCGCGTGCCGCGAGGCGTTCCTGTCGGGGACGCTGGAGGTGGTACGGGAGTGGCGTGAGGGCGCGGCGGCGGCAGGGCCTGAGGACGGGTCCGATGCGTCGGCGAGGCAGGGCGTGTCGGTGGAGGCGGGGCGTGAAGGGGCCTCCATGGCGGCGGGGTCGGGACGTGAGGGCGCGTCGGTGGGTGGTGCGCCGGCAGCGGGAACCGCGGAGCCGAAGGACATGCTCCCGTGGCTCACGTCGCGGGTCGCGCGGCTGCTCAACATGGACGTTCGCGAGCTGAACGCGGACACGCCGCTCACGCACTTCGGTCTGGACTCGCTGCGCGCGCTGGAGGTGCTGCACGCGGTGGAGGAAGGGTGGGGCGTGTCACTGCCCGCCGCGCTGCTGCTCCAGGGACCGAGCCTGCGCGAGGTGACGGAGTGGGTGGAGCGCAAGCGCGGCGCGGCCTCGGCTGATACGGCGACGCCTTCTCCCGAAGGCACGGAGACCTTCGTGTCCGACGGCCAGCGCGCGCTCTGGTTCCTCCAGCGCATGGCCCCCGGCAGCACGGCGTACCACGTGGCCCGCGCGGTGCGGTTCACCTCGGCCGTCGACGCCGACGTGCTCGCGCGGGTGTTCTCGGTCCTCGTGAGCCGCCACCCGGCCCTGGCCTCCGCATTCCCCGAGGAGCGGGGCGAACCGGTGCGCCGGCCCTCCGCCACCCCGCCGTCGCTGGAGCGCGAGGACGCCTCCGCGCTCACCGCCGAGGCGCTGCGCGAGCGGCTCGACACCGAGGCCCATCGCCCGTTCGACCTGGAGCGGGGCCCCCTGGTGCGCGTGCGCCTGTTCACCGGCGCTCCGGGTGGGTCGGTGCTGCTGCTCGTGCTGCATCACCTCATCACCGACTTCTGGTCGCTGGAGGTGCTCGCCGAGGAGCTGGGCGCGCTCTACACCGCCGAGGTCCAGGGCTCGCCCGCCGCGCTGCTTCCGCCTCCGCCGTCGGCGCCTGCCATCCTCCAGTCGCTGGCGTCGCGGTACACCGGCGCTCCGGGCGAGGCGCTCCAGGCCTGGTGGCGCGAGCGGCTGGGCGGCGCGCTGCCGGCGCTGGAGCTGCCCACGTCGCGGCCCCGCCCCCGCCTCCAGTCCTTCCGCGGCGCCACCGTGTCCTTCCGCGTGGAGCCCCAGACGGCCGCGCGCCTGAAGGCCCTGGCGCACGCGCATGGCGCCACGCCCTTCATGACGCTGCTGGCCGGGTATCTCGCCTTCCTGCGCCGCTACACCGGGCAGGACGACGTCGTGGTGGGCACGCCCACCGCGGGCCGCTCGCGCGCGGACCTGTCGCGGCAGGTGGGCTACTTCGTCAACCCGGTGGCCCTGCGCGCCCGACTGCCGCGCGCGCTGACCTTCTCCGGACTGCTCGCCCAGGTGCGCGGCACCGTGCTGGAGGCGCTGGAGCACCAGGAGCTTCCCTTCGCGCGCCTCGTCGAGCGGCTCCAGCCTCGGAGGGACCCGTCTCGCGCGCCCGTCTTCCAGGCGATGTTCGCCCTGCAGTCCGGCCGGCCCGGTCGCGAGTCGCTCGGTGCCTTCGCCCTGGGCGAGCCGGGCGCGCGCGTCCGCCTGGGCGCGCTGGAGCTGGAGTCCGTCCCCCTGGGACACCGCGCGTCGGCGTTCGACCTCACGCTGATGATGGCCGAGGTGGACGGCGGCTACGCGGCCAGCCTCGAGTACTGCGCGGACCTCTTCGACGCGGACGCCGCCGCCCGCATGGCGCACCACCTGCGCGCCATGCTGGAGGTCGCCTCGGCCACTCCGGACGTGCCGCTGGTGGAACTGCCCCTGCTGGGCGCCGAGGAGCAGCGCGCGCTGCTGGACCTGGGGCGGAGGAAGGCCGTCACGCGCGAGATTCCGGACGCGGAAGGTCTCCACCACCACTTCGAGTCCTGGGTGGAGCGGACGCCGGACGCGGTGGCGCTCGTCGCCGGTGCGTCGCGGTGGACGTATCGCGAGCTGGACACGTGGGCCGGACGGCTCGCGGCGCGGCTGCGGCGTCACGGTGTGGGACCCGAGGTCCGCGTCGGCGCGCTGCTGGAGCGGGGCGGGCCGGAGGCGGTGGTGGCCTTCCTCGCCGTGCTGAAGGCGGGCGGCACCGTGGTGCCCTTCGAGCCGTCCCATCCTCCCGAGCGCGTGGCGTGGACACTGGCCGACGCGGGCGCGCGCGTGCTGCTGGCCCATGGGCGGCTGTTGCAGCGCCTGACGCTCCCCGAGGGCGTGGAGCCCCTGCGCTGGGAGGAGCACGGCGCGCCGGGAGCGAGCACGGAGACGCCGATGCCGGGCGTGGCCGTGTCCTCGCCGGACCGCGCGGCGTACGTCATCTACACCTCCGGCAGCACCGGGCGGCCCAAGGGCGTGGTCGTCACCCACCGGGGCGCGTGCCATCTGGCCGAGGCCACGGTGACGGGGTTGGGCGTCGGCCCGGGCTCGCGCGTGCTCCAGTTCTCCTCGCCGTCCTTCGATGCCTCGGTGTCCGAGTACATCCAGGGCCTCACCTCCGGCGCCGCGCTGCACCTGCCGCCGCCGGGCGAGTTGCTCGCGGGCGAGGCCCTGCTCCGCGTGCTTCGCGAGGAGCGCATCACCCTGGTGACGCTGCCGCCGTCCGTCTCCTCGCTGCTGCCCGAAGCGCCGCTGCCGGACCTGAAGATGCTGCTGTCCGGGGGCGAGGCGTGTCCGGCGGACCTCGTGGCCCGCTTCGCGCCGGGCCGCGCCTTCGTCAACGCGTACGGCCCCACCGAGATAACGGTCTGCGCCACGTGGGAGTGGTGCTCGCCCGACGAGGCCGGTCCGCCCTCCATCGGCCGGCCGCTGCCGTACGTGGATGTCTACGTGTTGGACGAGGCCATGCGGCCGGTCCCCGTGGGTGTCGCGGGAGAGCTGTACGTGGGAGGCCCCTCGGTGGCACGCGGCTACCTGGGCCGGCCGGACCTCACGGCCGAGCGCTTCGTGCCGGACCCGTACGGGGGCGAGCCGGGCGCGCGGCTGTACCGCACGGGTGACGTGGTGCGCTGGCGTCCAGACGGGCGGCTGGACTTCTCCGGCCGCGTGGACGCGCAGGTGAAGCTGCGCGGCTTCCGCATCGAGCCGGGCGAGGTGGAGGTGGCCCTGCGCGAGCTGGCCGGGATGCGACAGGCCCATGTCACCGTGTGGCGCCCCCCGGCGGGCGGCGAGCCGCGGCTGGTGGCGTACGTCGTGCCGGCGTCCAATGAGCCGCTCGCGCCGGGCGAGGTGCGGGCCCTGCTGCGCGCGCGCCTGCCCGAGCACCTGGTTCCCGCCGACATCGTCGCGCTGGAGGCGCTGCCGCTGCTGGCCAGCGGCAAGGTGGACGCGCGCGCGCTGCCGCCGCCCACGCGGACCGCGGCGCCGGATGGCGCGCCCCGCACGCCGCTGGAGGAGACGATTGCCCGCGCCTGGGCGGAGGCCCTGGGGCACACGTCGGTCGGCGTCCACGCGCACTTCTTCGACGACCTGGGCGGCAGCTCGCTCGGCGCGGTGCGGGCGTGCTCGCGGCTGCGCGAGGCGCTCGGCCGGGACGTCCCCATCACCCACTTCTTCGAACATCCCACGGTCCACGCGCTCGCCCGGCGGCTGTCCGCCGAGGCGAAGCCGGAGCCCGACGACGTCAAGCACCAGGAGCGCGCGGAGGCCCGCAGGCAGGTCCTCCAGCGACGCGGAAGGAATACCGGACGCCATGGCTGATCATCAGGACGAGGCAACGGGCGTGAGTGGCAATGACATCGCCATCATCGGAATGGCCGGGCGCTTTCCGGGCGCCGCGGACATGCGGGCCTTCTGGCGCAACCTCGTGGAGGGCGTGGAGTCCATCTCCCGCCTGAAGCAGGAAGTGCTGGAGGCCTCGCCGCTGGTGCCCGAGTCCGTGCGCAAGCACCCGGACTTCGTGCCCGCCGCCTCGGTGCTGGAGGAGGGCGAGTCCTTCGACGCGGGCTTCTTCGACGTGCCGCCGCGCGAGGCGAAGTGGATGGACCCGCAGCAGCGCGTCTTCCTGGAGTGCGCCTATGCCGCGCTCGAGGACGCCGCGTACGACCCGGAGCGGTACACGGGAAAGATTTCCCTCTACGCGGGCGCGGGGCCGTCGCTGCACACGCTGTCGCTGCTGGGGCAGGGGAAGCTGGACCCGGCCTCGCTCTTCGAGCTGCTGGGCACCACGGGTGAGAACCTCGCGACGAAGGCGTCGTTCAAGCTGCGCCTGCGCGGCGAGAGCATGGCCGTGTACACGGCGTGCTCCACGGGCCTCGTCGCCGTGCACATGGCCTGTCAGAGCCTGCTGCTGCGCCAGTCGGACATGGCGCTCGCGGGAGCGGTGCGGCTGTCGCTGCCGCAGCGCACGGGTTACCTCTTCCAGGACGGGATGATTCTGTCCCCGGACGGGCACTGCCGCGCGTTCGACGCGAAGGCCGCGGGCACGGTGCCGGGCAACGGCGTGGCGGCGGTGGTGCTCAAGCCGCTGGAGGACGCGCTGCGCGACGGGGACCATGTGTACGCGGTCATCCGGGGCTCCGCGCTCAACAACGACGGTGGCCTGAAGGTGGGCTACACGGCGCCCAGCGTGGAGGGGCAGGCGGACGTCATCGGCGAGGCGCTGGCGTACGCGGGGCTGGAGGCGGGCGACATCGGCTACGTGGAGGCGCACGGCACCGGCACCGCGCTGGGGGACCCCATCGAGGTGGCGGCGCTCACCCGGGCGTACCGGAAGCAGACGGACCGGAAGGGCTACTGCGGCCTGGGCTCGCTGAAGACGAACATCGGCCACCTGGACACGGCCGCGGGCCTGGCCGGCCTCATGAAGGCGGCCCTGGCGCTGCACCATGAGGAGCTGCCGCCGAGCCTGAACTTCGAGAAGCCCAACCCGGCCATCGACTTCGCGAACAGCCCGTTCTTCGTCGTCAGCGAGCGGCGCGCCTGGCCCCGGGGCGACGTGCCCCGGCGCGCGGGCGTCAGCTCGTTCGGCATTGGCGGCACCAACGCGCATGCGGTGCTGGAGGAGGCACCGCTGCCTCCGCCGGCCGCGCCGAGCGCCCGGCCCTCGCAGGTGGTGACGCTGTCGGCCCGCACGGCGGGCGCGCTGGACGCGACGGCACGTCGGCTGGCGGACTGGCTGGAGACGGCGCCCGCGGACGTGGCGCTCGCGGACGTGGCCTTCACGCGCAACGTGGGACGGCGGGCCTTCGAGCACCGGCGCGCGGTGGTGGCGAAGGACCGGGCGGAGCTGCTGGCGCGGCTGCGCGCGTCCGGCAAGACGCAGGTGCTGGAGGACGTGGCGGCGGTGAAGGAGCGGCGCGTGGCCTTCCTGCTGCCGGGGCAGGGCGCGCAGTCGGTGGGCATGGGGCGCGAGCTGTACGGCGCGGAGCCCGCGTACCGCGAGGCGCTGGACGCCTGCCTGACGGGGCTGGGGCCGCAATTGGAGACGGCGGTGCGCGGGCTGTTGCTGCCGGCGCCGGGCACGGAGGCGGCGGCGCGCGAGACGCTGGCGGACCCGCGCTTCGCGCTGCCCGCGCTGTTCTCCGTGGAGTACGCGCTGGCCCGGATGTGGGAGGCGTACGGCGTGAAGCCGTATGCCCTGCTGGGGCACAGCTTTGGTGAGTACACGGCGGCGTGCCTCGCGGGGGTGATGCCGCTGGAGGACGCGCTGGCGCTGGTGACGGCGCGCGGTCGGCTGATGGCGCGGATGCCGCCGGGGAGCATGACGGCGGTGGGCGGCGCGGAGGAGGTGGTGCGCCCGCTGCTGTCGGGTGGACTGGCGCTGGCGGCGGTGAACGGGGCGGAGCGGTGCGTGGTGTCCGGGCCCACGGCGGAGGTGGAGGCGCTGGAGCGTGAGCTGGAGTCGCGCGGCATCGGCGTGCTGCGGCTCCCGGCGGCGCACGCGTTCCACTCGACGGCGGTGGAGCCGCTGATGGAGGAGCTGAAGCGGGTGGTGTCGGGCCTGCGCCTGTCGCCCCCCGAGGTGCCCTACGTGTCCAGCGTCACCGGCACGTGGATTCGCGCGGAGGAGGCGACGGACCCGGCGTACTGGGCGCGGCAGATGCGCGCGCCGGTGCGCTTCGCGGACGGGCTGGAAGCGCTGAAGGCGGACGGGTGCACGGTGTTCCTGGAGGTGGGCCCGGACCAGGCGCTCACGGCGCTGGCCCGGCTGGGCGTGCGCGGACAGGCGGGACGGGTGGTGCCCTCGCTGCCGCGCGCGGGCGCGAAGTCCAGCGAGCACGCCGTGTTCTCCGAGGCGCTGGGCGCGCTGTGGGAGCAGGGCCTGGAGGTGCGGTGGAACGACGTCTACGCGCACGAGCAGCGCCGCCGGCTGTCGCTGCCCACGTACCCCTACGAGCGGCAGGCCTTCGGCGTCGAGGTGCCCAAAGTCATTCCGGCGCAGACGGCGGCCGCCGCCGTCACCCTGGTGCAGGGGGCGACCGTCACCCACGGTGAGCAGGCTCCCGTCGCGGCGGCCCCGGCTTCCGTGTCCGTGGAGACGCCGCCGGACAAGGCCGCGCCGCGCACGGACGTGGAGCGCAAGGTGCTGGAGATCTGGCGCGAGCGGCTGGGGCGCACGGACTTCGGCATCAACGACGACTTCCTGGAGCTGGGTGGCAACTCGCTGATGGCGGCGCAGATGCTGACGCGCTTGCGCGAGGCCTTCCCCGTCCAACTGCCGCTGAGCGACCTGTTCGAAGCGCCCACCGTGGCGGGCGTGGCCGCGCGCATCCAGGCGCGGCTGGGCACGGCGGGAGGGGAGGGTGCCGAGGCCGCGCTGCCGCCGCTGGTGCGCATTCCTCGCGATGGGGCGCTGCCGCTGTCCGTGGTGCAGGAGCGCGTCGTCGCGCTGGAGCAGGCGTTGCCGGGCAACCCCGCGCTGAACATGTCCATGGTGCTGCGGATGCGCGGCACGCTGGACGTGGCGGTGCTGGAGCGGAGCCTGGAGACGGTGACGCGCCGCCACGAGGCGCTGCGCACGTCGTACCCGAGCGTGGACGGGCGGACGGTGCTCCGCATCGCTCCGGAGCTGCGGCTGCCCCTCTCGGTGGAGCAGGTGGCGGGGACCACCCCCGAGGCGCGCGAGGCGGCGTGGCGCAAGCTGGTGCACGAGGAGACGGCGCGGCCGCTCGACATCGAGCGCGGGCCAGTGGTGCGCGCGCGGCTGCTGCGGGTGACGGAGGACGAGCACCTGCTCGTCGTCACGGTGCACCACGTGGTGTGTGACACGTGGTCGCTGGTGGTGCTCGGACGCGAGGTGGGAGCGCTGTATGGCGCGCTCCAGCAGGGCCAGCCGTCACCGCTGCCGGAGCTGGCGGTGCAGTACGCGGACTACGCGGCCTGGCAGCGCAAGGCGCTGGAGGTGGGCGCGTTCTCCTCGCAGATGGCCGCGTGGCGCGAGCGGCTGGTGTCGCTGCCCGGCCCGCTGGACCTGCCGGTGGACCGCCCGCGCGGAGATGGTCCCGCGCTGAGCGCCATCCGCCGCAATGTCGGCTTCCCCAAGGCGATGACGGACGCGGTGCACGCGCTGGCGCAGCGCGAGGGCGTCACCTCGTTCATGGTGATGCTGGCCTCGTGGAACGCGCTGCTCGCGCGCTGGTCGGGCCGTGACGACCTGGTGGTGGGCACGCCCATCGGCAACCGGAGCCGTCCGGAGCTGGAGCCCGTCATCGGCTACGTGGCGCACGCGGTGCCGCTGCGCACGGACCTGTCCGGAGACCCGACCTTCCGCGAGCTGCTCGGCCGCGTGCGGGACGTGGTGCTGGAGGCGTACGCGCATCCGGACGTGCCCTATGAGCACCTCGTGCGGGAAATCGAGCCCGCGAAGGACACGGGCCGCGAGCGCGTGTTCGACACGCTGTTCATCCTGCACAACCAGTTCGCGCCGCGCCTGGAGCTGCCGGGCCTGACGATGAGCCTCGTGGAGGTGCAGGACGGACCGGCGCAGTTCGGCGCCGTGCTGTCGCCCCTGTCCGTGTCCATGGGCGAGGACGACGAGGGCTTCGCCGGGACGCTGGACTACGCCGAGGAGCGCTTCGCGCCGGAGACGATGGAGCGCCTGGTGGCGCACTGGACCGCGCTGCTCGCGGCGGCGGTGGCCGACCCGGAGCTGCGGCTCTCCACGTTGCCGCTGGAGACCGGGGCTCCGCGTACCGTCGCGGCCCTCGCGCGTGGAGAGGAGGCTCCGCTGTTGCCGGTGGCCTCGCTGCTGGAGGCCCGCGCCGGGATGGACGCCGGAGCCGTGGCCCTCCTCCAGGGCGACAGGAGCGTCACCTGGGGCGAGCTGCGCGAGAAGGCGCGACGGCTCGCGGCGGAGCTGGTGGACCGGGGCGTGGGCCCCGAGGTGCTGGTGGCCGTGTGCCTGGAGCCGTCCGTGGAGCGCACGGCGGCGCTCTGGGCCGTGTTGGAGGCGGGCGGCGCGTACGTGCTGCTCACCGTGCCGCAGCTCCGCGAGCTGGCCGCGCTCGCTCCCGAGGGTGGAGCGCCGCCACTGCTGCTCACCCACTCGCGCGTGCGGACGAGCGCGGCGCTCGACGCGTCCCGCGTCCTGCAGGTGGACGCGCTGCTCGCGGATGGGACGGACGTCCTGGCCCGCGCCGGCAATGTCGCGGTGGCGGCCCTCGCCGAGTCGGTGCGCCGTGTCTCGCGTGCCGCGGAGCTCCGCGAGCGGAGCCGCCCGGTCAACGTGTCCGCGGAGACGATGGTCTGCCTGGAGCCCATGGTGGGCCCCGCGGGAGACGCGCTGCGCGCCGTGCACACGCACCGCACGGTGGCGGACCTGTTCCGCCGCCTGGACGCGAGCGGCGATACGGCGGGAGGCGCCTGGCTCGACGTGGAGGAGTCGCACGCGCCCGGCACCGGCCTGGAGTCGCTGTGGGCCCTGACGCGCGGCCTGCGCGTGGTGATGCCCGCCGACAAGGCCCGCTTCCACGTGCTCTCCACGGGAGGCGTCGCCTCGCGTCGCGGCCCGGACTTCAGCCTGTCGTTCTTCGCCAACGACGAGGACTCGCTCGGCGGGCGCAAGTACCGGCTGCTGCTGGAGGCGGCGAAGTTCGCGGATGCGAATGGCTTCTCCGCGGTGTGGACGCCGGAGCGGCACTTCCACGCCTTCGGCGGCCTGTACCCGAGGCCGGCGGTGGTGGGCGCGGGTGTGGCCTCGGTGACGGAGCGCGTGGGCATCCGCGCGGGCAGCGTGGTGCTGCCGCTGCATGACCCCATCCTCGTGGCGGAGGAGTGGTCCGTGCTGGACAACCTCTCCGACGGCCGCGTGGGCGTGTCGTTCGCCTCGGGCTGGCACGCCAACGACTTCGTCTTCGCGCCGGACCGGTACGCGCGCCGCAAGGAGGTCATGCTGCGCGGCGTGGAAGAGGTGCGCTCGCTGTGGCGAGGCGGCACCGTGCGCCGGCGCAACGGCGCGGGGGACGAGGTGGAGCTGTCCCTGCGTCCGCGCCCCGTCCAGAAGGAGCTGCCCATCTGGCTCACCGCGGCCGGCAGCCCGGAGACCTTCCGGCTCGCGGGCGAGATGGGCGCGTACGTGCTCACCAACCTGATGGGCCAGCACCTGGACGAGCTGGCCGGGAAGGTGGCGCTGTACCGCGACGCGTGGCGGCAGCATGGGCACGCGGGCCGGGGCCACGTGAGCCTCATGATGCATGCGTACCTCGGCGCGGACCCGGCCGAGGTCCGGCGTCGCGTGCGCCAGCCGCTGCTCAACTACTTCCGCAGCTCGGTGGACATCCTCGCGGGCTTCGTGGCGAGCCAGGGCCTGAAGATGGACCCGCGCTCGCTGACGCCCGCCGACGTGGACGCGCTGCTGGAGCACGGGCTGGAGCGCTACGTGGAGGACGGTGGCCTCTTCGGCACGCCGGACTCCTGCGGCCCCGTGGTGGAGCGCGTGCGCCGGCTCGACGTGGACGAGCTTGCCTGCCTCGTGGACTTCGGTGTCGAGGTGGAGGCCACGCTGGAGGGCCTCACGCACCTGGACGCGCTGCGCGCCCGGTACTCGCCGGAGCCCGCGGCGCCCGTGCCCGTGGCGACGCTCGAGGAAGGCCCGAACGCGGCGGAGGCGCTGCTGGCGCTCGTCCGCGACACGGGCGTCACCTGGCTGCACTGCACCGCGACGCTCGCCCGCGCGCTGGCGGAGCTGCCCGGAGCGGGCGAGGCCCTGGGCTCCGTGCGCCGCGTGCTGCTGGAGGGCGCGACGCCGGAGGTGACGGCCACGCTGTCCCGCGCGCTGCCGTCGAAGGTCGTGCCGCGTGACGCGGGGCTCGGCCTGGGCGCCCTGCCGCCGGAGTCCTCCTGGGACGTGGTGGACGCCCGGGGCGCGTCGCTGCCTCCAGGCGTGGTGGGTGAGCTGACCGTCTCGGGCGCGGGTGTCCCGCGCGGCTTCTGGAACGCGGCGGGCTCCGCCTCGCTCCGCGTCCTCCGCGCCTCGGCGGACGGGGAGCGCAGGCTCGCGACGGGACGCCGTGCGCGGCGCCGGCTGGACGGCTCGCTGGAGCTGCTGGCCCCGCTGCCCATGCCGACCCGCCGTCCCAAGCCGCCGAAGGTCGCCGCGGCGTCCGGGGCGAAGAAGCCCGAGGGCCCGCCGCCCATCCCGCGCGTGTCCCGCGACAAGCCGCTGCCGCTGTCCTTCGCGCAGCAGCGGCTCTGGTACCTGGACCACCTGGAGCCGGGCAACGTCGCGTACAACAACGCCGTCACCCTCATCCTCTCGGGCACGCTCGACGTGGCCGCGCTGGAGCGCGCCCTCAACGAGGTGGTGCGCCGGCACGAGGTGCTCCGCACCACCTTCACCATGGCCGACTCGGGCTCGGTGCAGGTCATCGCGCCGTCGCTGGAGGTGCCCATCGTCCTCTCGGTGTCGGAAGGCGCCAGCGAGGACGAGGTCGCTCGCTGGGCCCGTGAGGAGGCGCGCCGTCCCTTCGACCTGCAGGCGGGCCCGCTGATGCGCGCGGCGCTGCTGCGGGTCAGCGGCACCGAGCACGTGCTGCTGCTCGCGCTGCACCACATCATCTCCGACGGCTGGTCGGCCGGTGTGATGATGCACGAGCTGGCGCGGCTGTACGGCGCCTTCATGGAGGGCCAGTCGTCGCCGCTGCCCGCGCTGCCCGTGCAGTACGCGGACTACTCCGTCTGGCAGCTGGAGTGGATGCGCGGCCCCGAGCTGAAGGCCGAGCAGGACTGGTGGCGCGAGGTGCTGGCGGACGTGCCGGTGCTGCGCCTGCCCACGGATCGGCCCCGGCCTCCGGTGCAGACGTACCCCGGCGCGCGGCTGCCCGTCGTCGTCCCGCAGCGGCTCTCCGAGGCGCTGGCCACGGTGGGACGGCGCGAGGGCGCCACGCCCTTCATGGTGCTGATGGCGGCATGGCAGGCGCTGCTGCACGCGTACTCCGGGCAGGAGGACTTCGCGGTGGGCACGCCGGTGGCGGGCCGCAACCGGCCTGAAATCGAGCCGCTCATCGGCTGCTTCATCAACTCCATCGCGCTGCGCGCGGACCTGTCGGGCGACCCGTCCTTCTCGGAGCTGCTCGGCCGCGTGCGCCGCTCGGCGCTGGGCGCCTTCGCGCACCAGGAGGTGCCGTTCGAGAAGCTGGTGGACGCGCTGCACGTGGCTCGTGACTTGAGCCACACGCCCATCTTCCAGACGATGCTGGTGCTGCACAACACGCCCGCGCCCGAGCTGGCGCTGGCCGGCGTGCACATCCGCAGCCGCGTGGTGCACACGGGCGCCACCAAGCTGGACCTCACGCTGGAGCTGGTCGAGTCGCGCGAGGGCCTCGTGGGTGGCATCGAGTACAACACCGACCTCTTCGACGCGGACACCATCTCCCGCCTGTCGGGGCACCTGCTCCGCCTGCTGGAGGAGGTGGCCGCGGCCCCCGAGCGGCGGATGTCGCGGCTCTCGCTGCTGTCCGACGCCGAGCGCCAGCGGCTCCTCGTCGAGTGGAACCCGCACCCGGCGCCCGAGCTGCTCACCGTCGACACGGTGCCCCTGCGCTTCGCGGCGCAGGCGGCGCGTACGCCGGACGCGGTGGCGGTGGAGGATGGCGCCCGGAGGCTCACCTACCGCGAGGTGGACGCGCTGTCCGCGAAGCTGGCCCGGCACCTGACGGGGCTGGGCGTGGGACGGGACGCGGTGGTGGCGCTCGCGCTGGTGCAGCCCGCGGACGTGGTGGCGGGAATGCTCGGCGTCATGCGCGCGGGCGCGGCGGCGGTGGTGCTGGACGTGGATCACCCGGCGGAGCGGCTCTCCGGCATCCTGGAGGACACGCGCGCCGCGGCCGTCGTCACGTCGGAGGCGTGGCGCTCGCGCGTGCCGTCGCGCGAGGGCACGGCGGTGGTGTCGCTGGAGTCGCTGCCCGACACGGCGGGCGCGACGCCTCACGGGCCGGAAGCCCACCATGCGGCGTGCATCGTCTACACGTCGGGCTCCACCGGAAAGCCCCGGGGCGTGGTGATGGAGCACCGGCAGCTCGTCTCCGCCACGCGGGCCCGGAGCGAGGTGCACGGCGCGCCCGGCGTGGTGCTGGCGCTGGCGCCGTTCACCTTCGACGCCTCGCTGGCGGGCCTGTTCTGGTCGCTCTTCGAAGGCGGCACGCTGCGCTACCCGGACGCGGAGGAGCGCGAGGACCCGCGCAAGCTCGCGGAGCTGATGGCGCGGGCGGGCGTCTCGCACCTCATCTCGGTGCCGGCGCTCTACGGGCAGGTGCTCGCGGCGGCGCCGGTGGGCGGCCTGTCCGGCCTGCGCGTGGTGAGCGTGGGTGGCGAGGCGCTTCCGGTGGAGCTGGCGCGCGCGCACCATGAGGCGCTGCCGTCGGTGTCCCTGTTCAACGAGTACGGCCCCACGGAGGCCACCATCTGGTGCACGGCGCACCGTGTGCGGCCGGACGAGCAGGGCAGCGTGCCCATCGGCCGGGCGGTGCCCGGGTCCCGGGTGTACCTGCTGGACCCGCGGCGGCGGCTGGTGCCTCCGGGGGCACCGGGTGAGCTGTACGTGGGTGGCGCGGGCGTGGCGCGCGGCTACCTGGGCCAGCCGGTGCTCACGGCCGAGCGCTTCGTGGCGGACCCGTTCGACGGGCGCCCCGGCGCGAGGATGTACCGCACGGGCGACCTGGCCCGCTGGCGCGCGGATGGAACGCTGGAGTTCCTCGGCCGCGCGGACGCGCAGGTGAAGGTGCGCGGCTTCCGCATCGAGCCGGGCGAGGTGGAGGCGGCGCTGCTCGCCCACCCCGAGGTGAAGGAAGCCGCGGTGGTGGCGAGGGAGGACGGCAAGGGCCCGAAGCGGCTCGTCGCCTACGTGGTGCCGAAGGGGCAGGAGCTGCTGGCCACGGAGCTGAAGGCGTGGCTTTTGTCCCGCCTCCCGCCGTACATGGTGCCCGCGGCGTACGTGGCGCTGCCCGCGCTGCCCCGCACGCGGCACGGCAAGGTGGACGCTCGCGCGCTGCCCGCGCCGGAGCGGCAGGCCCCGGAGGCGAAGGACGCGGCGGCTGTGGCTCCGCGCACGGAGGTGGAGGAGAAGCTCGCGGCCCTCTGGCGCGAGGTGCTCAACGTGGAGCGCGTGGGCATCCACGATGACTTCTTCGAGCTGGGCGGCGACTCCATCCTCGGCCTGCAGATCATCACCCGCGCCCGCGCGGCCGGCATCGAGCTGTCCCCGAAGCAGCTCTTCCAGAACCCCACCGTGGCCCGGCTGGCGGCGGTGGCGGGGACGCGGCTCGCCGTGCAGGCCGAGCAGGGGCCGGTGGTGGGCCCGGTGGCGCTCACCCCCATCCAGCGCTGGTTCTTCGAGCTGGGCCTGGAGGAGCCGCACCACTGGAACATGTCGCTGCTGCTCGAGTCCCGGGCCGCGCTGGACCCGGCGCTGCTGGAGCGGGCGCTGGCGCACGTGGTGGAGCACCACGACGCGCTCCGCCTGCGCTACGCCCGCGCGGAGGACGGCTGGCACCAGGCCTCGGAAGCACCCGGCGCGCCGGTGACGCTGGAGCGCGTGGACCTGTCCACCGTGTCCGTGGACGCGCGCGTGGAGGCGCTGGAGCGGAAGGCGGCGGAGGTGCAGCAGTCGCTGCGGCTGGAGGGCCCGCTCGTCCGGGCGGTGCTGCTGGACATGGGCGCGGGGCAGCCGGCGCGGCTGCTGCTGGCGGTGCACCACCTCGCGGTGGACGCGGTGTCGTGGCGCATCCTGCTGGAGGACCTGGCGGCGGCGTACGGGTGGCTCGCGGCGGGACAGGCCGTGCGGCTGCCGCCGAAGACGACGTCCTTCCAGGCGTGGGCGCGCGGGCTGGAGACGCTGGCCCGCTCGGAGAAGCTGGCCACGGAGAAGGCGTGGTGGCTGGAGCGGCCGTGGACGGAGGCCGCGCGGCTGCCGGTGGACTTCTCCGACGGGGTGAACACCGAGGCCACCGCGCGCACCCTGCGCGTGGCGCTGGACGTGGAGGAGACGAAGGCCCTGCTGCACGACGTGCCCAAGGCGTGGCACACGCAGCCGCAAGACCCGCTGCTCACCGCGCTGGCGCAGGCGCTGGCGGGCTGGACGGGCCGGAGCGCGGCGCTCGTCGACGTGGAGGGCCACGGGCGCGAGGAGGTGCTCCCGGGCGTGGACGTGTCGCGCACGGTGGGCTGGTTCACGCGCTTCTTCCCGGCGCTGCTCGACCTCAAGGGCACGCACGGCCCGGGCGAGGCGCTGCGCACGGTGAAGGAGGCGCTGCGCGCGGTGCCGTCGCAGGGCATGGGCTGGGGCCTGCTGCGGTACGTGGCGAGGGATGCGTCGCTGGCGGCGCTGCCGACGGCGGAGGTGGGCTTCAACCACCTGGGCCAGGTGGACGGGGCCGTGGGAGCGGGGGCGCCCTTCGCGCTCGCGCCGGAAGGCGAGGGGCTGCGGCAGCGGGCCGCCAGCTCGCGCCGGCCGTACCTCCTGGACGTGACGAGCGCGGTGCGTGACGGCCGGCTGGAGGTGACGTGGACCTTCAGCGAGGCGGTGCACCGGCGCGAGACGGTGACGCGCGTGGCGGAGGACTTCCTCGCGCGGCTCAAGGCCCTGGTGGTGGCGTCGCGGGCACCGGAGGCGGGCGGGCACTCTCCGTCCGACTTCCCGCTCGCGAAGGTGAAGCAGGCGCAGCTCGACAAGCTGTCCGCGAGGTTCGGGAAGAAGACGCGATGAGCGACAACATCGAGGATTTGTACCCGCTGTCGCCCCTGCAGGGCGGCATGCTCTTCCACACCCTCGCGGAGCCGGGGCAGGGGCTGTACTTCAACCAGCTCGTCTGCGAGCTGCGCGGACGGCTGGACGTCGATGCCTTCATCGCCGCGTGGCGGGGCACGGTGGAGGCGCACCCGGTGTTGCGCACGGCGCTCGTCTGGGACGACGTGGACGAGCCCGTGCAGGTGGTGCTGCGCGAGGTGGACCTGCCCGTGCGCAGGGAGGACTGGCGCGGGCTGACGCCCGAGGCCCGCGAGGCGAAGCTGGCCGCCTTCGTGAAGGACGACCAGCGCGAGGGCTTCGACCTGTCCAGCGCGCCGCTGGTGCGGCTGGCGCTCTTCCGCACGGAGGACGCGGCGTGGCGGTTCTGCTTCAGCCACTCGCACCTGATGCTGGATGGCTGGTCGCTCCCGCTGCTGATGCGCGACGTGTTCGCGCTGTACGCGGCGAGTCAGTCGGGGCGGCCCGGGCGGGTCGACTCGCCGAGGCCGTACCGCGACTTCATCGCGTGGCTGGGCGAGCGGGACGCGGGACAGGCGCGGGACTTCTGGCGGCGGTCGCTCGCGGGATTCTCCGAGCCCACGTCCCTGACGGTGGGCGGTGCGCTCGGCGCGGGCACGGGCCGCGGCGAGAGGGTGCTGCGGCTGGGAGGGGAGGAGGCCGCGGCGCTGGAGGCCTTCACGCGGAAGCGGGGGCTGACGGCCGGCACGCTGGTGCAGGCGGCGTGGGCGCTGCTGCTCGGGCGCTACAGCGGCACCGACGACGTGCTCTTCGGTGTGACGGTGTCCGGACGCCCCGGGGAGCTGAACGGCGTCGAGGACATGGTGGGCCTGTTCATCAACACCATCCCCGTGCGCGTGCGGCTGCCTCCGTCCGCGAGCGTTGACGCGTGGCTGCGGGAGCTGCAGGACTGGCTGCTGGAGGCGCGGCAGCATGAGCACACGCCCCTGGTGGAGGTGCGGCGCTGGAGCGACCTCCCCGCGGGGACGCCGCTCTTCGAGACGCTGGTCGTCGTGGAGAACTATCCGGTGGATGCCGCGCTCACCCGCGCCATCCCGGGGTTGCAGGTCGGGGACATCCGCTCGGTGGAGGTGGACAACCACCCGCTGTCGCTCGTGGCCGTGCCCGGCCGTGAGCTGACGCTGCGCATCTCCCACAGCGCCGAGCGCTTCGACGTCCCGACGGTGGAGCGGATGCTGGCGCACCTGCGCCACCTGTTGCGCGAGATGGCCCAGGGGGAGGGGCGTCTTCTGGGAACGCTCTCCCCGGTGGACGCGGAGGAGCGGCACCGGCTCCTGGTGCAGTGGAACGACACGCGCCTGCCCGAGGCCTCCGAGCGCAACATTCCCCAGGTGCTCGAAGCGCAGGTGGCTCGCACGCCCGACGCGGTGGCCCTCATCTCCGGCCAGGAGCGGTGGACGTACGCGGAGCTGCACGCGCGGGTCCTGCGGCTGTCCCACCACCTGAAGTCCCTGGGCGTCGGCCCCGAGTCTCGCGTCGGCGTGTGCATCGGCCGGTCCGCCGAGCTCGTCGTCGCCCTCATGGCCGTCCAGCGCGCCGGAGGTGCCTATGTCCCGCTCGACCCCCACTGGCCGACGGAGCGTCAGGCCCTGGTGGTGCGGGACGCCTCTCCCGCGGTGCTGCTCACCACCCAGGCCCTCGCCGGGCACCTGGACCCATCGGGTGCCGTGGTGGTGTGCGTGGACGCCGAGGCGGAGCGCCTCGCGCGGCTTCCCGCGTCGGCTTCGCCATGCCCGGCCCTGCCCGACAACCTGTGCGCCATCCTCTACACGTCCGGCTCCACCGGCAGGCCCAAAGGCGTGGCGCTGACGCATCGGGGGGCCGTCGCCTTCCTCCGCTGGGCCACGCGCAGCTTCTCGCCCCAGCAGCTCTCGCGCACCCTGTTCGCCACCTCCATCAACTTCGACCTGTCCGTCTTCGAGATGTTCGCGCCGCTGGCGTGCGGCGGCGCGGTGGTGGTGGCCGATGACGCGCTGGCCCTGCCTTCACTGCCGGCGGCGAAGGAGGTGACACTCGTCAACACGGTGCCTTCCGCCATGGCGGAGCTGGTGCGCGCGCGTGCCGTGCCGGCCTCGGTGAGCACCGTCAACCTCGCGGGCGAGGCGCTGCCGCGCCCGCTGGTGGAGGCCCTCTACGCCACCGGCACCGTGCGGGACGTCTTCAACCTCTACGGCCCCACCGAGGACACCACCTACTCCACCTGGGCCCGCGTGCCCCCTGACGCCGAGCCCACCATCGGCCGGCCCCTGTCCGACACCGCCGTCTACCTGCTCGACTCGCGGCTCCAGCCGGTGCCACTGGGCGTCGCCGGGGAGCTGTACCTCAGCGGCGAGGGACTGGCCCGTGGCTATCTCGGCCGGCCGGACCTCACCGCGGAGCGCTTCCTGCCCAACCCCTTCAGCACCACGCCGGGCGCGCGCATGTACCGCACGGGAGATCTGGCCCGCTATCTGCCCGACGGGCGCATCGCCTATGTGGGCCGTGCCGACTTCCAGGTGAAGGTGCGGGGCTTTCGCATCGAGCTGGGCGAGGTGGAAGCGGCGCTGGCCGCGTGCGCGGGCGTGCGCGAGTCCGTGGTGCTGGCGCGCGAGGACGTGCCCGGCGACAAGCGCCTCGTGGCCTACGTCAGCCCGGGTCCGCGTGGCCCGGCGGGTGAAGCCCCCGCGGCCCTCGACACCGCCGCGCTGCGTGACCTCCTGAGGCAGCGGCTGCCGGCGTACATGGTGCCCTCCGCCTTCGTGGTGCTGCCGGCGCTGCCGCGCACGCCCAACGGCAAGGTGGACCGCAAGGCGCTGCCGGCGCCCGACGCCACCCAGGTCGAGCGCACCCGGGAGTATGTCGCCCCGAGGACGCCCACCGAGCAGTTGCTGGCGGACCTGTGGCGTGAGGTGCTGGGCGTCGAGCGGGTGGGCGTGCATGACAACTTCTTCGCGCTCGGAGGGCACTCGCTGCTGGCCACGCGCGTTGCCTCGCGCGTGCGCGGCGTGCTGAACGCCGAGCTGCCCCTGCGCGCGCTCTTCGAGGTTCCCACGCTGGCGCTCCTGGCCGAGCGCATCGAGGCCGCGAGCCGGCCCACGGGCACGCCCCGGCCGCCGCTGGTGCCCGTTCCTCGGACGGGCGACCTCCCGCTGTCGTTCGCGCAGCAGCGGCTGTGGTTCCTGGATCGGCTGCGGCCCGACAGCGCGGTCTACAACCTGCCCGCCGCGGTGCGGCTCGATGGCGACCTGAACGTGGAGGCCCTGGAGCGCGCCCTCTCCGAGCTGGTCCGCCGGCACGAGGTGCTGCGCTCCACGTTCCATGAGTCGAGCACGGGCCCCGTGCAGCGCGTGTCGAGCGAAGCCCGCGTCATGCTCGGGCGCGGGGACCTGTCCGGGATGCCCGAGGCCGAGCGCGACGTCGAGGCCCGGCGCCTGGCCGACGCGGAGGCCCAGCGTCCCTTCGACCTGGAGCGAGGCCCTCCGCTGCGCGCCAGCCTGCTGAAGCTGGAGGCGCGGCGGCACGTCCTGCTGCTCACGCTGCATCACATCGTGTCGGACGGCTGGTCCACCAGCGTGCTGGTGCGCGAGGTGGCGGCGCTCTACGACGCATTCTCGCGCGGGCTGCCGTCGTCCCTGCCCGAGCTGGAAGTGCAGTACGCGGACTACGCGGTCTGGCAGCGCGGCTGGCTGCGGGGGGAGGTGCTGGAGGCGCAGGTCGACTACTGGCGCAAGCAGTTGGAAGGGGCGCCGCGCGCGCTGGAGCTTCCGACGGACCGGCCGCGTCCCGCGGCACAGACGTTTCGGGGTGGCTTCCGGCGGCAGGTCTGGCCGAAGGCGCTGTGGAGACAGGTGGAGGCCCTGAGTCGCGCGGAGGGAGCGACGCCGTTCATGGTGCTGCTGGCGGCCTGGCAGGTGGTGCTGTCGAGGTACGCGGGGCAGCAGGACGTCTCGGTGGGTTTCCCCATCGCGGGGCGCACGCACGCGGAGACGGAGGGGCTCATCGGCTTCTTCGTCAACACGCTGGTGCTGCGGTCGCGGGTGAGGCCGGAGGAGAGCTTCCGGGAGCTGCTGGGGCAGGTGCGGGAGGTGACGCTGGGGGCGTACGCGCACCAGGACGTGCCCTTCGAGAAGCTGGTGGAGGCGCTGCTGCCCGAGCGCGACTTGAGCCGCGGTCCGTTGTTCCAGGTGTCGCTGTCACTGCAGAACACGCCCGTGACGGAGGTGAAGCTCCGGGACGGGCTGACGCTGACGGGCCTGGAGGCGGACTCTGGCACGTCCAAGTTCGACCTCTCCCTGGTGGTCGAGGAGGTGCAGGACGGTGTGCCGGCGCTGCTCAACTACAACAGCGACCTGTTCGAGCCGGAGACGGCGGACCGCATCCTGGAGCACATGCGCGTGTTGCTGGAGGCCGCGGTCGCGGAGCCTGGGGAGAAGCTGTGGCGGCTGCCGCTGGTGAGCCCGCGGGAGCAGCGGCGGCTGGTGGAGGAGTGGAGCGGCCGGAGGGTGGAGTACCCGCGGGAGCCGTCGCTGGCGGAGCTGTTCGAGGCGCGGGTGGAGCGGACGCCGGACGCGGTGGCGGTGGAGTACGAGGGCCAGCGGCTGACGTACGCGCAGCTCAACGGGCGGGCCAACCAGCTGGCGCACCACCTGAGGCGGATGGGGGCTGTCTCTTATTT